>VGPQ01000363.1 GCA_016882555.1 Cyanobacteria bacterium M_surface_7_m2_040 | reverse complement strand
ATCCTGAGCCAGTGGCTCCAGGCTGGCGATGCCCTGCTGCTCAAGGCCAGCCGCGGCGTGGCACTGGAGCGGCTGATTCCGTTGTTGCCGCAGACCCTGGGCTGAACACTGCGGACTGAGCACCGCCCCCGTCGTGGTCAGCTTGGTCCCTGCCAGTGGTCCCGCACCAGCTGGCGGGCCCGGCCCAGGGCCAGGGCACCACTGGGTACATCGCGCGTGAGGGTCGAGCCGGCCCCCACGGTGACGCCTTCACCCAGGGTGATCGGCGCCACCAGCACGCTGTTGGCGCCGGTCTTGCTGCCGGCGCCGATCACGGTGCGGTGCTTGCGCACGCCGTCGTAGTTGGCGGTGATGGTGCCGGCGCCCACGTTGACATTCGCCCCCAGGTCGGCATCGCCGATGTAGCTGAGGTGATTCACCTTGACGCCAGAGGCCAGGGTGCTGTTCTTGATCTCGACAAAGTTGCCGACACGGCAGCCCGCCGCCAGCTCGGCTCCGGGGCGCAGCTGGGCATAGGGGCCGATGGCGCAGTCGGCATCGACGCGGGCCTCGCGCACCACCGAGTAGACGATCTCCACCCGATCGCCAACGGTGGCATTGTCGATCAGACAACCGGGGCCGATGCGGCAGCCCTCGCCGATCACCGCTGCTCCCCTGAAATGGCACTGGGGCTCGACCACCACATCGCGGCCGAAGCGGGTGCCTTCACTGAGGGTGCAGCTGGCCGGATCGGTGAAGGTCACGCCCTCACGCATCCAGTGCTCCCGCAACCGCTGCTGCAGCACCGCCTCGCACTGGGCCAGCTGCAACCGGTCGTTGATGCCATTGAGTTCGTCGGCATCGGCCACCTCCACGTGCATCGCCGGACTGAGCAGCGCCACCGTGTCGGTCAGGTACAGCTCGCCCTGGTCGTTGTCGGTGGTGAGCTCGGGCAGCACCGCCGCCAGCTTGGCCCAGTTGAAGCAGTAGATGCCGGCGTTGATCAGGTCGATGCGGCGCTGCTCGTCGTTGCAGTCGCGGTGCTCGACGATGGCGCTCACCTCGCCGGCCGCATTGGCCACCACGCGGCCGTAGCCGGTGGGATCGGCCAGGCGGGCGGTGAGCAGGGTGACCGCCGCTCCGCTGGCGCGGTGCCGGCTCAGCAGCATCTCCAGCGTTTCGGGACGCAGCAGCGGCACATCGCCATTGAGCACCAGCAGATCACCGTCAAAGCCGGCCAGGGGATCCAGCAGCTGCTGCACCGCATGGCCGGTGCCCAGCTGGGGCTGCTGCAGCACGAATTCAAGACCGGCATCGGCCGCAAGGGTCGACTCGACCCACTCGGCCTGGTGCCCCACGATCAGCAGCCGCCGTTGGGGCGCCAGGCCCGCGCAGCTGGCCAGCACCCGCTGCACCAGGGTGGAGCCGGCCAGGGGCTGCAGCACCTTGGGCAGGTCGCTCTTCATGCGGGTGCCCTTTCCGGCGGCCAACACGGCAACGGCGAGCATCAACACAGCGGGCGACTGGGGCGGAATCTAGGCGCGGCGGTGCTGGGCACCAAGGCCCAGGCATCGATCAGATCAGCACATTGACCAGGGCCTGACCGCCCGGCAAGCGATAGACCCCGAAATCGCGCCGATCGAGGGTCGCGATGGCATGCACACCGCTCTGGTGAGCCAGCCAAAGCAGAGACGCATCCGCCAGATCCATCGGCAGATCGGCGTACTGCCGCATCCAGGGGCCAACCTGCAACAGTGCGGCCGTGGGCAACTCAGCCAGCTGCAATCCCCCCAACTGAACCCACTCCAGAATGCGTGGTGCTACCTCTGCCGGCACGAGATGACAGACCTCTGTCAGCACGGGCCATGTGGAGATCAGGGGCCCAGAGGCTGCCGCAAAGAAACGGCTGCAAAAGGCATGGTCGGGGTCACGCCGGTCAAACCAAGCCACCAACGGCCCCGTGTCGATCAACACGGGGCTGCTCAATGCCGGGGCACTGATCACAACGCTGATTGCTGCTGCTGGCCGCGGTGTTGCCGCTTCAACTTCTGCTTGAGCAGAGCCGAATGGCCACGGGCCTGCTCATTGCCGCTGAAGCAGCCCACCAACCCCAGCGATTCCGCCAGGGCTGCCGGACTCTGGCGCTGATGCTGCAGCAGGGCCAGGCCGGCCTTCAGCACATCGGTTTGCGACAGCCCAAGCGTCTGGCAGAGATGCTCGAGCGTCGCCTCACTGGCGTCATCAAGCCGAAGCGAGACCGTTCGCATGACAAGCCAAGGCGTAATACTATAATATTACATGCGCAACCTGTTTTCAGCCA
>VGPQ01000362.1 GCA_016882555.1 Cyanobacteria bacterium M_surface_7_m2_040 | reverse complement strand
GGTGGCCAGGGGGCCAAACGCCAGCCAACACAGGGGTTCGCCCAGGCCGTGGTAGCCGAGGCGCAGCGGTGGCCCCTGGTAGGCGTAGCCCACACCGCAGCAGGCCAGCACCAGCGCCAGCACCAGTGGCGTGCTGCCCCAGGCCACCAGCGCCATCAGCAGCAGGCCCAGCAGCAAAGCGCCGTTGGCCCAGCCGGCCACCTGGCTGCGGCGGCCCGTGAGCTGCACCACCGAATGGGGTTTGCCGGCCGCGTCGATACCGGTGTCGTGATCGAAGACGTCATTGCTGAGGTTCTCCCAGGCCAGCAGCAGCACCGCCGCCAGCAGGAAGCCCAGCAGCGGCAGCAGCCGCAGCTCACCGCTGCGGCCATAGGTCCAACCGGCGGCCAGCAGCATCGGCATCACCGCCACGGCATACATCGGCCACTTGATCGCCGCCTTCCAGAGCCGCCGCCGCTCCTGGGCGTAACGGCTTGCGACGACCTCGGGCTCAGGCATGGCAACGGCGAGCAGGAGTCGCTCGGGGGCCCATACATTTGAGCAGCTTCCTCGCCCCAGCCGGGCCCTGCGTGCTGCTTCGCTTTGCCGATCTGCTGGCGCTCGCCAGGGCCAGGGCCCAGAGCCTCGATGACGAGGGGGTGCTGAGCCTGGCGGTGCCGCTGGCGCCGCTCGACCCCCTGCCGCTGCTGCCGCTGCTGCCCGAGGGCGATGGGTTTCGCTTCCTCTGGGATGGGGCCCCGGGCCTCTGCCTGGCGGCCGCCGGCCGCTGCCAGAGCCTGGAGCTGAGCGGCCCGCGCCGCTTTGAGCTGGCGCAGCGCTTTGCCGGGCTGTGCCTGCATCGCCTGGGGGCGAACGAGCACAGCCGCCGCACCTGGCCGGCCGCCGCCCGGCCGCGGGTGCTGCTGGCCTTCGGCTTCTTCGACACGCCCCTGGAGGGCAGCACCGCGGCGGTGCCGGGGGTGCAGGCGGTGCTGCCGCGCTGGCAGCTGAGCCGCCACGGGCAGCACTGCTGGTTGCGGCTGCAGGCCACCCTGGGCGGGGCCGTGACCGCCCGCAGCCTGGCCGAGGAGCTGTGGGAGACGGCCAGCCAGCTGCAGCAGGCCACCACGGCAGAGCACGCGTTCCACCACGGCGCCACGGTGCATTGGAGCAGCCCCTGGCAGCAGCAGTACGGCGCAGCGCTCGAACGGGGCCTCGAACTCGTCGACAGCGGTGGGCTCACCAAGCTGGTGCTGGCCGTGCGCCAGCAGCTGCACTGCGACCGCCCCCTGGATCCGCTCGAGCTGATCCCCCCGCTGCGGCAGCAACAGGCCGGCAGCTGCCGCTTGCTGTGGCAGCGCCACAGCGGCACCGCCCTGGTGGGCGCGTCACCGGAGCGGCTGCTCACGGTGCGCCAGGGCCAGTTGCGCTGTGACGCCCTGGCCGGCACCACCGCCGCCGACCACGAAGCCAGCGCCCTGCTGCGCTCCAGCAAAGACCGGCACGAGCACGAGCTGGTGGTCGAGGCGATCGCCGCGGCCCTGCAGCGCGAGGGCCTCAGCCCCCGCCGCCCGCGGCACCCGCGCCTGGCCCGCCACGGGCACCTGGCCCACCTGCACACCCCCATCACCGCCGAGCTGGGCGGGCAGCATCCGCTGGCCGTGGCCGCCGCCCTGCACCCCACCCCGGCGGTGGCCGGCCTGCCGCGGCGCGAGGCGATGGCCTGGCTGCGCAGCCTTGAGCCGTTTGAACGCGGGCATTACGCCGCCCCCATCGGCTGGATCGACAGCGAGGGCGACACCGACCTGCGGGTGGCGATCCGCTGCGGCATGGTGCAGGGCCACGGCCTCGAGCTCACCGCCGGTGCCGGACTGGTGAGAGGGTCCCAGTGGCAGCGCGAGCTCAACGAGGTGGGCCTCAAGCTGCAGGTGCTGCAGAAGCAGCTGAGCGTGCCGGCCCAGGAGAGCCCGGCCGTCAGCCAGCCAGCAGCCGAGCGAGGGTGAGATCGGCCAGGGGGATGCCCCCCAGGCGCTCCACCTCGCGGATGCCGGTGGGGCTGGTCACGTTGATCTCGCTCAGGCGGCCATCGATCACGTCGATGCCCACAAAAAACAGCCCCTCAGCCCGCAGCGCCGGCGCCAGCACCTCACAGATGGCGCGCTCGGCCGCGCTCAGCTCGGTGGCCTGGGGCTGACCGCCCACCGCCAGGTTGCTGCGAAACTCCCCCGCTGCACCGCCGCTGGGCACCCGGTTCACCGCCCCCAGCGGCTCACCATCCACCAGCAGAATGCGCTTGTCGCCGGCCGCCACCCCGGGCAAAAAGGCCTGCAC
>VGPQ01000361.1 GCA_016882555.1 Cyanobacteria bacterium M_surface_7_m2_040 | reverse complement strand
CACGAGCGGCTGCGCTTTGCGCAGCACGAGCCGGCCAAGCTGCCGGTGCTGGTGTGATGCACCGTTGCACTGACCAACCATGAGCTGAACAATCATGAAAGGCTGCATCCGCTGCTGAGCCGCCCTGTGCCCACTGGATTGCATCTGCAACACCAACGATGCGCACCCGCTCACTGGCCCGGCTGATGCGCCAGGCAGGGGCCGCGCCCGATGCCATCATCCGTCGCCGCTTCCTGCAGGCTTCCCTGGCTGCTGGCGCGGCGTTGATGCTGCCCCAATGGCGACCCTCGGCCGCTGGGGCGGGCACCCGGCCGCGGGTGGTGGTGATCGGAGCCGGCTTTGCCGGGCTGAGCTGCGCTTATCAGTTGCAGCGCGCCGGTGCCGATGTGCAGGTGCTGGAAGCGCGTAACCGGGTGGGTGGTCGTGTGTTCACGCTCGACTCGTTTCTTCCAGGCAAGTTCATTGAAGCGGGCGCTGAACTGATCGGCGGCAACCATCCCACCTGGATGGCCTACGCCAAGCAATTCGGCCTGGCCATGCGCGATGTCAGTGAGGATGGCGACCACACCTCGCCGATCCTGATCGAGGGGAAGACTTACAGCGGCAAGGAATCAGAGCGCCTGTGGGAGCAGATCGAGAAGGCCCTGGCCTTGATGAATGGCGATGCCCGCAACGTCAACCTCGAGTGCCCCTGGCTCACGGCCGAGGCCGAGCGGTTGGATCGGCTCTCGTTTGCGCAGGTGGCCGCCGGCTGGCCGATCGAACCGGAGGTTCGTGCGGCAGCCACAGCGCTGTTGGCCAACGACAACGTCTTCAGACCGGACGGTGTCAGTTATCTCGGCATCCTGGCTGCCATCGCCGGCGGCGGCATCGAGGCCTTCTGGAGCGAATCGGAGATCTACCGCTGCGCCCGCGGCAATCAGGCGCTGGCGCTGAAGCTGGCCGAGGCGATCGGAGCCAATCGCCTGCAGCTGCGCACGCCGATCGAGCGCCTTGAGCTTCGCTCCGATGGAGTGCGCATCAGCACCGCTGGCGGTCAGCGACTGGAGGCCGATCTGGTGGTGCTCACGGCGCCACCGGCCACCTGGGATCGCATCGCGTTCGCCCCTTCCTTGCCATCGGATCTGCGCCCCTATGCGGGGCCTGCGATCAAGTACATCACGGCCCTCGACAAGCCCTTCTGGCGCGCTGGGGGGCTTGGCCCCGATGCCTTGAGCGACACGCCCATCGGTGAAACCTGGGATGCCACCGATGGCCAGCGCAGCTCGCCGCAGGATCCGGCCTGCCTCACCGTGTTTTCGGGTGGTGAGGCGGCCGAGCGCTGTCTGCAGGTGCCCAGGCAGCAGCGTGACCGCCAGCTGACCACCTGGATCGAGCGCCTCTATCCCGGCTATGGGCGAGCCGCTCGCCGCCGCCTGTTCATGGGCTGGCCTGAGGATCGTTGGACCGCCTGCGGCTATACCAGTCCAAGCCTGGGCGAGGTGACCCGGATCTATCCCCGCATGGACGCGGGGATCGACAACAAGCTGTTCTTTGCGGGTGAGTACGCGAGCCTGCTGTTCACGGGCTACATGGAGGGTGGCCTGCACAGTGGCGCCACCCTGGCCAAGCGCCTGGCGAGCAGGCTGAACATCGGCTAGCCCAGCAGGGATTGGACGGTTTTTGCCGCATCCAGGCCCGCCTGTATGGCGCCCTCGTAGTAGCCCGCCCACCGCGCTGAAGCTTCGGTGCCTGCCCAGACCACACGGCCGACCGGCTCGCGCCATGCCGGACCAAAGCTGGTCCAGGCCCCTGGCGTCATGTAAGAGGTGAAGGCGCCGGTGGTCCAAGCTTCTTCGCCCCAGTTGATTTCGATGTAATCAACGGGTTTGGCTGCTTGCGGCCCCCAGAACTGAACCAGGTCAGCCAGGATGGCCCTACGCCTGGCTTCTGGATTTTGAAGCCCCAGTTGTACTGCGCTGTCGGCAGCCACAAACGAGGCCAACACACCGGGTGTCCCTGATGGTGGCGAAGAGTCGGCGGTGAGTTCAACAGTTGGCAGATTGCCCTGCGCATAGCCATTGAGGCCTTGCTTGCGCCACCAGGCTGTGGGATAGACCGTCATCACCTTGAACATCGATCCCATCGGCGAGCGTTGTTGCAGGCCTGTGACCTGAGGGGGGAGGCCTGGCTCAAACACGATGCGCGAGCGTAAGGCGGGAGGCATCGCGACCACCACGGCGCGGCAGAGATGGGTGCTGCCATCAGCAGCCTTGACCCGATAACGACCATCGGATTGGCGTATCACGGCTTGGGCCGCCGCGTTGGTGCGGATTGT
>VGPQ01000360.1 GCA_016882555.1 Cyanobacteria bacterium M_surface_7_m2_040 | reverse complement strand
GCCGCTGTCGAGCAGCTGCTGGATGGCGGCGCGGTGGGCCTCGATGCGGGCGCTCTGGATCACGGGCTCGCCGTCCCAGCCCAGGCCCAGCCACTGCAGGCCCTCAAGGATGTTGGCGGTGAATTCAGCCTTGCTGCGCTCTTTGTCGGTGTCCTCGATGCGCAGCAGAAACTGGCCGCCGTGGCGCCGGGCAAACAGCCAGTTGAACACGGCTGTGCGGGCCGTGCCGATGTGCAGGGTGCCGGTGGGGCTGGGCGCCAGGCGCACGCGCACCGGTGGCGGGGCAGGCGGCTGTTGGGTCGACAACGATCCAGCCTGCATGGAGCCTTGGGCGACGAGCGCGTATTGGAAACGGGACTGACGGGGCTCGAACCCGCAACTTCCGCCGTGACAGGGCGGTGCTCTAACCGATTGAACTACAGTCCCAGGAAGGCCGATGGCCGCTCTGGCGTCGCTTGGGGCAGGGATCGGGCAGCGCCTGGGGCAATGCCTGAATCACCCATGACTGCGACCTCAGAAGTATCTGTGATGGGCTGTCCCTCCGTCAACCGCAGCGTTCAGGGACGGAACCCGGCGGGCTCGATCAGACGGACCTGGTTGCCACGGGCCGTGAATTCGCGGCCCTGATCGCTCTGGACCACCACGCGCCCACCCGATTTGACCCGGATCACACGGGCACGAACCCAGCCGAGGGCGGCTGATTCCAGCACCTTCACCACATCACCAGGTTGTAGATCCAACTCCATGTTCGGAACCACGAAACAGCAGTTGGGGGCATCGAACGCGCCGTGGAGGACTTGAACCCCCGACATCAGGTTTTGGAGACCTGCGTTCTACCAACTGAACTAACGGCGCAAGGCCGATGCCCCCTTGATTGATCACCTGCGGGAGAGCTCCCGCAAGGTTGTGATTCAGCGGTCGAAGCGCTGCTTCACACGGGTGGCTTTACCCACACGGTCGCGCAGGTAGAAGAGCTTCGCCCGGCGAACCTTACCCCGACGCTCCACGTTGACGGAAGCCACCTGGGGGCTGTGCAGCATGAACACCCGCTCGACGCCGACGCCCTGGAAGATGCGCCGCACGGTGATGGTTTCGTTGAGGCCGCCGTGGCGCTTGGCGATCACCACGCCCTCGTAGGGCTGCACACGCTCCTTGTTGCCCTCGCGGATGCGCACCCCCACCTTGACGGTGTCGCCCACGTAGATCTCAGGCAGGTCGCTCTTGAGCTGCTCGGCTTCGAAGGCTTTGATCAGGTCGTGGGCGCTCAGCTTGCCCGTGGTGGCACGAGTTGGGGCTTTGCCAGGGGGTTTCTCGGCCACGGCTGTGGCTGTGGAGGCCTCGGCGCTGGCTTCGCTGGCCACGGGGCTCGGGGCGTCCAGGTCGGGGGTGGAGTCGTTGCTCGCTTCGTTGGTCACGTCGGCTGTGTCGTCGCTCTTGTCTGAGGTGGTGTCTGGGCTGATGTCCGGTTTCTCTGCCATGGATGCCCCCGAATCGCTGGCCAAACCGCCAGTGTACCGGCTCAGGGTGTGGGTCTTCCCCACGAGCGCCGCAGCCGTTGCCAGAGCATGCCGGCACCGCTCAGCAGCATCCACAGCAGGCCCAGGCCATTGAGCAGCACGTAGAAGGTCTCACCGTTGCTGCCCAGCCAGGGTTTGAGCCATTCGCCCTCGTGCAGCACCATCAGCAGGTGGGCCTGATCGCGGTTCAGGCCGCCCCAATCACGCAGCAGCCGGTAGCCCATGCCGGTGCCCACGGTGAGCAGCAGCGGCAGCAGCACCAGCGGCGCCAGAGTTCCATGCAGGTGCCGCAGCCGTGCCGTCCAGGGTCGCTCGCGTGGGCCTGGAGGTTTTGGCGGGGGGGCGGAATCCTCGACCACGTCGATGCGGGAGTGCCAGGTGTGGCGGCGCCAATCTGGCAGCGTTGTTAGCTTGCGTACTGGTCAGGTTTGCGGGTGTACGGCATGAATCTGTTTGCGGATCTGCTCGCCAGCACCAAGGCCCAGGTCGCCAGCCGCCCCACGGTGGTGGAGACCGGGCCGCGGATCCAACAGACACGGCGCGGCGTCGAGGTCAAATCAGCGCGTGAGATCGACACGATGCGCCAGGCCAGCCGCATCGTGGCCACCGTGCTGCGCGAGATCATCGCGCTGGTGGAGCCCGGCATGACCACTGGCGATCTCGATGCCCACGCCGAGCGGCGCATCCGCGATCTCGGTGCCACCCCCAGTTTCAAGGGGTATCACGGCTTTCCAGCCAGCATCTGCGCCTCGATCAACAACGAGGTGGTGCATGGCATCCCCAGCAACAAGCGGGTGATCAAGGCCGGTGA
>VGPQ01000359.1 GCA_016882555.1 Cyanobacteria bacterium M_surface_7_m2_040 | reverse complement strand
GTGGAGCACGCCGTTTTCTACGGCGATCTGATCGACAGCAATCAGGGTTCCAGTTTTGATGGCAACGGCTTGTTTCGTGAGATCCTGCGCGATTACCCCAACACGATCCTGTTGCTGAATTGGCGAGACCGGGAAGACTGGATCCTCTCGCGCCTCCAGCACGGCCACGGAGAGTTTGCAGCCCGGGAGCAGCGTGTGCGGGGGGTAGCCAGTCAGGAGGAGCTCTGCGAGCTCTGGCGTGCGGAATGGGACGCCCATCTAGCTGCGGTACGCAGCTTCATGGCAGACCGCCCGGAGCAGCTCGTGGAGTTCAACATTGATAGTGATCCGATTGAGGCGTTGATCGCCCGCTTGCCCGCCTATGGCCTGCGCCCTGAGCACTACGGCGATATCGGCCGCAGCCGCGGCCGCCGACTGCCTGCCTGGCTCCAGGCTGCTAAGCGCTGGTTGGCTCACCACCGCCCTCGGGCTCAGCGCTGAAGCCAGATGATCATCAGTGAGCGCCACCAACTGATCGTGTTGCACTGCCGCAAGGCGGCAGGTAGTTCACTGTGTGTGTCGCTGGCCCGGCTGCTGGGGCCCGCTGATCTGCAGATCAGCGCCCTGGCTGAAACCATGGCCCTGGGGATCCCGCTCAGCAGCCGGGTGCGGCGCATCGCCGGGCGCCAGAGCCGCGGCCTGTTGCCGCTCTTTCGCCTGCTTGGCCCTCGGTTCCACCACCGCGCTTTCTCCCGCGCTGTGGACCATGCACACCGCCCTCTGCTCGGCCGCAAACCCCCCCATGCCCCCGCTGCTCGCGTTGCGGCGGCCTTCCCGCGGGAGTGGGCCAGCTTCCGCAAGTTGGCGGTTGTTCGCAACCCTTGGGACAAAACGGTATCCGACTACTACTGGCGCATTCAGCGCCTCAGAACGCCACCCAGCTTTGCCACCTATGTGGAGGCATTGGCCGCTGATCATGACCTCGGCGGCATCGTGCCCCTCGCTTTCCACGACAACTGGCCGATGTACACCATCAACGATCGGGTGGTGGCCGATCGGGTGGTGCGCTTTGAGCAGCTCCAGCAGGATTTGGAGACTTTTTTTCGGGATGCTGGGCTGGATTGGGATGGTTGGCTGCCCCGTTCCAAGGGCGGGCACCGCCCGGCTGGTGCCCCTGGGGGCTACCGCAGTCACTACACCGCCGAGCTTGAGCACATGGTTGGACGCCTATACGCCAACGAGATCAAGCAGTTCGGGTACCAGTTTTAAGGAGAGCCCTGGCCAGCTACCCGCTCCAGGAAAGTGAGCGCCTGCCGATCCTCAAGGGTGTGCGCCTCGATCCGGGCCACGGTGCGCATTACCTTGCGGCGATAAGCCTGCCGCTTGGCTTCGAGGTTGGGGCCGCGACCAATCTTCTGCTCCAGCTCGTTGGCAGAGCGCGTGTAGTAGTGATTGAGCTGGAGATGAACGGCGGAATAAAAGTTCGGCCGCTTTCGTTGCGCCAGGGGAAAGGGGACGCCCTGATCATTCCAGGTGAGCGCGGGTCGGCCGGTGTCCATGCTGTGCACGCGCACACCGCTGAGCCTGCAGGGATCCACCAGGCACTTGAAGTTCATGGCCTGCATGGGGCGCTCGGCGCGCCGCAGGTAGTTGGCCACCACACCTCCGGTAGGGGGACCCTGGTGGCCGCAACGCCCGAACATGTGCCAGGGCAGGGACACATTCACCACTTCGGCACCGAGATGGGCCAGTGCGGCGTCGATCGAGGTGGCCTGCACGGGCACCAGAAACTCATCAGCATCGATGCAGGCAAGCCAGCGGTAGGCGCCGCCGAAGTTGGCAGCGGCATGGGCATAGGCCAGCACCTGGTTGTGGATCGGGCGGCCCAGGCTGCGGTCGATCAGCCGTTGCCCCCAGGGGATCACCGTGAGCTGCTCGGCTGAGAAGTTTTGCCGCAGTTCGGCAACCGTGCGATCACTGCTGGCGTCGTCATAGACGAACACGTGGCGTACACCTGCCAGCCGGTGAAAGCGGGCCCATTCCCCGATATGGCGTTCTTCATTGCGCACCACCAGGGCGATCGCCACGCCATGTCTGCCATGCAAAGGCCGGGGGGGCGTGAGCCCCACCCGGCCGATTTTGATGCGTTGCAGGAGTGCGTTGATCAGCAGCGGAGCCAATCAGGCGTCGAAGGTGTTCTTGCCCGTGAACTTGAGGTTGGCGGGATTGGGGTTGGCACCGATCCGGCGGGGGTTATGCCCCACCATGGCGCGGCCTTCGTTCACCTTCTCGGGGAAGACGCCGTCTTTGGGGTGCAGAAACTCGGTGTCGCCGCCGGGCAACATCCGG
>VGPQ01000358.1 GCA_016882555.1 Cyanobacteria bacterium M_surface_7_m2_040 | reverse complement strand
CCGCGAAGCACTCAACCGCGACAGCAGCGATCTGGTCGCCCTCTGTAAGCCAGCCACCAAACCCGTGGGCAGCAGCGGTGGGCAGCAGGCCCAGCAACCGGAGAAAAAATCGGGCGGCCTGGGCGGTTTCCTGCGGGGGCTGGGTTTCGGCGGCGGCCAGGAGCAGCGCTGACGCCAGGGCCAGCCACCAGGATGACGGGGGTTGAACCGGGCCCAGCCAGAAGAGGTTTGATCTGCTGATTCAGGGTTAATTTGGTGCCCCGCAACAGGCTCCTCAGCCCGTGCCCATGGCCAGCAGCGACGGTGTCCAGATCAACGATGTGCGCCTGGCACAGCCCTTCAACGACCAGAAACCGGGCACCTCGGGACTGCGCAAGAGCAGCAAGCAATTTGAAACCCCCCATTACCTCGAGAGCTTCATCGAGGCCAGCCTGCGGGTGCTGCCCGGCGTGGCCGGAGGCACCCTGGTGGTGGGGGGCGACGGCCGCTACGGCAACAGGCGCGCCATCGGCGTGATCGCCCGCATGGCCGCAGCCCATGGCGTCGCCCGGCTGATCACCACCACCGGCGGCATCCTCTCGACCCCGGCGGCGTCGAACCTGATCCGCCAGAACGGGGCCATCGGCGGGGTGATTCTCTCCGCCAGCCACAACCCCGGCGGCCCCGACGGCGACTTTGGCGTCAAGATCAACGGCGCCAACGGCGGACCGACGCCCGAGTCGATCACCGACGCCATCTACGCCGCCACCCAAGCGCTGGAGGGCTACCGCATCCTCGAGGACGCCGGTGGGCTGGACCTCGAGCGCCCGGGCAGCCAGCAGCTGGGCGCCATGACCGTGGAGGTGGTCGACGGCGTCGACGCCTACGTGGCGCTGATGCAGAAGCTGTTTGATTTCGACGCGATTGGCGAGCTGCTGCGCGGCGACTTTCCGCTGGCGTTTGACGCCATGCACGCCGTCACCGGCCCCTACGCCACGCGCATCCTCGAAGGGCTGCTGGGTGCCCCCGCCGGCACCGTGCGCAATGGCGTGCCGCTGGAGGATTTTGGCGGCGGCCACCCCGATCCCAACCTCACCTACGCCCACGAACTGGCCGAGCTGCTGCTGGGCAGCGACGCCTACCGCTTTGGCGCCGCCTGTGACGGCGACGGCGACCGCAACATGATTCTGGGGACGCGCTGCTTTGTGAACCCCAGCGACAGCCTGGCGGTGCTCACCGCCAACGCCACCCTGGCGCCCGGCTATGCCAGTGGCCTGGCCGGTGTGGCCCGCTCGATGCCCACCAGCGCCGCCGCCGATGTGGTGGCCAAGGAGCTGGGACTGCCCTGCTTTGAGACCCCCACCGGCTGGAAGTTCTTCGGCAACCTGCTCGACGCCGGGCGCATCACCCTCTGCGGCGAGGAAAGCTTCGGCACCGGCTCCGATCACATCCGTGAGAAGGATGGCCTCTGGGCGGTGCTGTTCTGGCTCAACATCCTGGCCAAGCGGCGTGAGCCCGTGAGCCAGATCATGGCGGAGCACTGGAGCCGCTTCGGGCGGCACTACTACTCGCGCCACGACTACGAAGCCATCGCCAGCGAGGCCGCCCACGGCCTTTACAACAGAGTGAAGGAGATGCAGCCCGCCCTGGTGGGCCAGGCCTTCGCCGGCCGCGCCATCGCCACCGCCGACGACTTCGCCTACACCGATCCGGTGGACGGCTCGCTCACCAGCGGCCAGGGCCTGCGCTTGCTGCTCGACGACGGCAGCCGCGTGGTGCTGCGCCTCTCCGGCACCGGCACCCAGGGCGCCACGCTGCGGGTGTATCTGGAGAGCTACGTGCCCCCCAGCGGCAACCTGGCCCAGGATCCCCAGGCTGCCCTGGGCGATCTGATCACGGCCATCGATGGCCTGGCCGAGATCAAGACCCGCACGGGCATGGATCGGCCGACGGTGATCACCTGATCACCGCCCCAGAGAAGCCAAATAGCGGATGTGAACGGGTCTCGACCAGTACACCGCCAAGGGGATGGCGACCAGCTCATTGATCAACATGGCGTGGATATAAGCGGCCAATTGCGTTTCTCCCTGAGCCAGCAGCCACAGTTGAACGATCAGGATCTTGACCACCCCAATCCACAGGATCAGACGCAACCAGGCCAGTGCTATGAGCGACTTGCGAGTGGCGACTGCAAACATGGCTACCAGAACGGCAATGGATATCGCGATTCCCAGAAGATGGGGGAGAACAAGTGGATCGATGCCACGGACGGGATCAACGCGCAGGCCTGCGACAAAGAACGCAAAAAGTAGTGCTTGATGGACGTAAACAATTCGTGTAAACAGACCAAA
>VGPQ01000357.1 GCA_016882555.1 Cyanobacteria bacterium M_surface_7_m2_040 | reverse complement strand
CGCCTTTGAGAAAGCAGCTCACGAAGCCGGTATTTTCGGCCATGGTGTGGGCTTTCTTGGTGCCTTCACGCAGCTGGGAGGCAAGGGCAATGGCCATGGTTGTCGATCAGGAGGTCAGCTGTGCAGTTCAAGCACGTCGTCAACTTAATGGGGGCAACAAGTACGAGCCTCTTTCTTTGCAAAGGGTTGCCTGTCTTCACAGCGCGACCAGCGCTCTTGATGTTCACGGCTTCCACTACAAGAACGCTCTCCGCAGAGTGTGACGGATTTGCCAAGGTGATCGCCCAGGCCAACGCCCGCGGCAAGGCCAAGTGCGCCCGCGACATCGGTGACGAGCTCCGCATGCTCACCGACTGCCTCGTGGCTGGTGGCACCGGCCCCACGGACGGGGACCTGATCGCCAGTCTCGACGAGATCAACCGCGCCTTCGAACTCTCCCCCTCCTGGTATGTCGAAGCACTGAACGACATCAAGGCCAGCCATGGCATCTCGGGTGACCCCGGCGTCATCGCCAACAACTACATCGACTACGCCATCAACGCCCTCGTCTGATTCATCCCAGACCAGCGCCTCGGCTTAACCCGATGACCCAAGCCCCCGCTCACAAGCGGGGGCTTTTTTGTGCTCAAGGGCTGCCGTGAGCACACCGCATGCTCGAACCCGCAGAACGCTCGGCAGCCATCCCGCATTGGGCAACCTGGCAGTGTGTTGCCCTGCTGCAGGCTGGCCCGCGCGATCAGCCAGGATCAAAGCCCTCCCAACGCCACACAACCACCCGATGACTGGTGAACCCATTTCAGAGGCAGAAGCCCTGGAGCGGCTGCGCCAGAGCGATGACCCATCGATGCAGTACTACGGCGCCTGGTGGCTGGGGCGCAACCGCAGCCAGCATCCCGACGCCGTGCCGCTGTTGATTGAGGCGTTGCGGCAGCGGCGGCCTCGTGATGTGGGCGCCGGTGTTGAGGAGAACGCCGTGGCCCGCAACGCCGCCCGCGCCCTGGGCAAGCTGGCCCCGGCGGCCCACGCGGCCATCCCTGAGCTGCTGGCCGCCCTCGAGGATCCAGACGACGGCCTGCGCGAAGCGGCGGCCCGAGCCCTGGGAGAGCTCAAAGCCCGCGAGGCGGTGGCGCCGATCTGCCAGCGACTGGCGGGCGGCCCGGCCGTGGCTGGCGTGCAGCAGGCCAGCAACCCGCGGCTGGTGGAGCCCTGCGAAGCCCTGCTCGAGGCCCTGGGCGAGATCGGCATGGCCGATCTCGCCGAGCTGGCCGTGATCGAACCGTTCCTGGGCCACGCGCGACCGCTGATCCGCAGTGCCGCGGCCCGGGCCCTGCTGCAGCTCAGCGGCGAGCGCCGCTGGGCCGAGCCCCTGCTGGAACTCCTGCGCCACGAACAGCTGCATGTGCGCCGGGCGGCCCTGATGGACCTGGGCGCCGCCGGCTGGCGACCGGCCGCCGATGCCATCAGCGCCACCCTGGCCGAAAACAGCCTGAAGCTGATCGCCCTGCGCGGCCTGGTCGAACACGGCCGCGGGGAGCCGGGCGATGAAGCGCTGCTGATCACCATGGACGCCCTGCTGTGAACGTTGCCATGGGCCCGATCACACCATTGATCCAAGCCGTGGAGCAGGCCGGCAGCGCCCTCGAACTGCTACGGGCCACCGCAGCCTTGGCGGCCAGCGGCGATGCCGCCGCCGCCCCCACCCTGGTGGAGGTGCTGGGCTTCAACAACCCCGGGGCCGCCGTGGCCGCCGTCGATGGCCTGATCGCCATCGGCACCCCGGCGGTGGATCACCTGCTGCAGCTCGACCCCCGCAACTACGGCGCCCGCGCCTGGGCCGTGCGAGCGCTGGCCGGCATCGGCGATGTGCGCGGCCTCGAGCTGTTGATCGAGGCCCTGCTCACCGACGTGGGCCCCAGCGTGCGCCGAGCCGCGGCCAAGGGTCTGGGCAGCCTGCAACTGCAGGGGCTGGCCAGCGATCAACGCGCGGCGGTTGAGCAGCGCTGCCTCGAGGCCCTGCTGCAGGGCTGCAGCGATGGCGAATGGGTGGTGCGCTACGCCGTGGCCGTGGGCCTTGAGGGGCTGGCCCAGGGCAGTCGCTGGCCCCCGGATCACCACGACCATCGGCGCGCCACCGCTGCCCTGACCCAGCTGGGACACGCTGACCACGAAGAGGCCAGCGTGGTGCGGCTGCGCGCGGCGCTGGCGCTGCAACGACTCACCACCTGAAGCACCCCGTGAGGCACAACCGATGACCACCACCCGCGTGCTGTTTGTGTGCCTGGGCAACATCTGCCGCTCGCCGGCGGCCGAAGGGGTGTTTCTGCACCAGA
>VGPQ01000356.1 GCA_016882555.1 Cyanobacteria bacterium M_surface_7_m2_040 | reverse complement strand
TCCCATCCGCCAGGGCATCCAGATCAGCCGCGACGATCAACGGCACTGGCGTCAGGAGTGGTTTGCCTGCCACCGCGAGCAGCAGTGGCAGGCCGAGTTTCTGCGCTGGCTGCGCCAGAGCGATGGACTCGGCCTGGTCTGGCTCGAGGCCTTGGCGATGGAACTGCCCGCCCTATGCCCGCCCCACTGCGACCCTGGGACCCCTCTGCTGGTGAAGGTGCATCGCGTTGACCCCTTGCGCGACTGCCTGCAGCTGCGGGCCCATCATTGAGCCAGCCGGCTCAACCGCAGCCAGGGGCCCCAGGGGTTGGCGCAGCCGACCGCGCGCAGCCGGGATCCCGGCGCCAGGGTCTGCAGGTGTTGATGCAGGGCCGGCTCCAGCGTGATCAGGGGCCAGCAACCGCTGGCGGTGCTCAATCGGTAGCCCTGCAGCGCATCACCACTGAAGCTGCCCTCATGCACCTGCTCATGGGGCTCTGCCGGGCCCATGGCGGGATCAAGGTCTGGGTTGGCTCCTGAGTCGGCAAAGGTGGCTTCGGCGGTGATCAATGCCGGATCCTGCAGGCAGGCGAGTTGCCGTTGCCGCCATTGCGGGTGGTGCCAGGGGGTGTCCCAGAGGGGGAACGGGGCCGCAGGTGCGCTCGGGTCCTCGATCAGGGCACGCTGCAGCTGGGCCACCGGCAGCCTCTCGGGGGTGCAACCCTGGCGCAGGCTGAGGGCAGCCGCCAGGCCGGCAGCCTGGCCAATGTTGAGCACCAGGGGTTGCAGCCGCGTGGCACCGTTGGCGATGTGGCTCACGCTGATGCACTTGTCGGCCGCGAGCAGATTGGAGGTGCTGGCGCTTACGAGTGCTGCATAGGGAATGCAGAACGGCGTGCCGCTCCAGCGCCCGCCCCAGCGGCAGCTTTTGGCGGCCAGCGGCCAGTCACCACCGGGATAGTGGTGGTCATTGGCGTAGTTGCCCACGGCTACACTGCTGCAGACCCCGTCGACCAGGGGCAGGGGGGCGCGCCTGGCGCCTTCACCCAGTGGCAGCAGATCCTGCTCGATCACGGTGGCCTGGCCGATCAGACGCCGCCCCTCGCGCCAGTAGGGCATCAGCGCCACTGGCGAGGGGCCCTGCAGAGCCTCACTGCTGCAAGCAGCTTCCGGGAACAGGGCCGCAGGTTGGAGCGCCGCCCCAGCCCCCCGCAGAGCATTCAGGAAGGCCAGGCTGTGGGCCTGCATCTGCGGCGCCAAGTTGGCCAGGTGGCGCTGTTGCTGCTGGGGATCTCCGCCAAACAGGCCCCCCAGGTCGCTGTGCCAGTCGTTGCCGTGCAGGGGCCAGTTGAGCATCAGCAGACCCTGCGGCAAGCGTCCATAGCTCAGCGTGCGCTGCAACCCGAAGGCGTCCGTGGCCCCCTCAAAGGGGGCTGGCAGATCGGGTTCGGGGTATGGATCGGCCTGCTCGAGCGTCGCAAGCGCGGGTGGCGTGTCATCCAGCAACTGGGCCATGGCCACCCAGGTGGGGGACTGCACCGGTTGCCGCGCAAAGAAGGGATCAGCCGCCAGGCGTGTGGCCTCGGGGGCACTGGGTTCGGACCACAGCTCCTGGGGCTCCCATCCCCATCGGTGGTCGGCGCCACCAAGGGCGAGCAGATCCCCCAGATCGCTGCCGTCGATAACGATCTGCGGGGCATAGGCCACCGTGGTGCCGTTCTGCAGCAGCGTGATCCGGCTGAGTTGATCACCCTGACGGCTCACCTCCAGCAGGGTGCAGTTGGGCTGCCAGGTCAGCAGCGGTTCCGCCGCCACCCAGCGACGCAGGATGGCTTCGGCGGTGGCCGGCCTGAAGCCGAAACAGCTGACCCAGTTATGATCGAGGCCACCCACTTCGGTTGTGGCCAGGGCTCGCAACAACGCGCCCCACAGGCCGGTCTGCCAGGGGCTGAGCTCGTTGCCATCGGGGCAGCACACCCCGGCGGCACTGAGCATGCCACCGAGCCAGGGCCCTGGGGTGAGCAGCAGGGTGCTGGCGCCACTGCGGGCGGCCTGCAACGCTGCGGCCACTCCGCCCGTGCCACCACCCCAGACCAGCAGCGGAACCGGGCTGCAGCTGAGGGCCATCAACAGGGCATCCATCGGAACCAAACCAGGGTCGCAGGCCCCGGCCCCCAAGAAAAGCGCTGCGTAGGATCCGGCCGATGACTTACACCCTCACCACTCCGCTCTATTACGTCAACGATCGGGCCCATCTCGGCAGCGCCTACACCACCCTGGCCTGCGATGCGATCGCCCGTTTCCAGCGGCTCAAGGGTGAGCAGGTCGTGTTCATCACCGGCTGCGATGAACAC
>VGPQ01000355.1 GCA_016882555.1 Cyanobacteria bacterium M_surface_7_m2_040 | reverse complement strand
TCGCGCAGCTCCAGCTCCAGCCAGCTGGTGGGGATGCTCTGCCGCTGGCGAATCGGCGGTTGGCGTGGAGTGATTCCTGCTGACCCGAGTTCCGCGGCGGGGATCAGGCGGGCGCGGGCCGGCAGGCTGGGCCGCTGCTGGATCAGCACGCCGGCTCTGAGCTGGGCAAGAGCGCCGGGATGGTTCGCCCCGTCGCCCTCGACCTGAACCCAGTAGCGGCGCCAATGGCCAAACCCGGGATCGGTGAGCCGTTGTTGCAGGCGTCCGTCTGAGGTGAGCAGCAGCAGGCCCTCGCTATCGGCGTCGAGGCGGCCGGCGGCATAGACGCCCGGCAGGTCGATGTAATCGGCCAGGCACTGCCAGGCGCTGCCGGGTTCGGGAGTGAACTGGCTCAGCACCCCATAGGGTTTGTGGAACAGGACCGTGGCCATCAGGGCAGACCCCTAAGCTGCAAGCACCAATTCGCAGGGATCAGACACACCACCACATGATCGAAACCTCCGGCGTCATTGAAAAGGAACAGGGCAACGGGTTTTACCTGGTGACCCTGGAGCAGCCGGCCGGTCACCAGTGTCTGTGCCGTGCTGCCGGCAAGCTCACCAAGTTCCGCATCAAGCTGCTCGCAGGGGACAAGGTGCTGGTGGAGATCAGCCCCTATGACCTGACCCGCGGGCGCATCACCTACCGCGAGCGCAACGCCGGTGCCGCCGGCCCCCGTCCGGGCGGCAACCGTCCGGGCGGCCCCCGTCGCCGCTGAGCGCATCCGGCGTTCAGGCCGGAACGCCGATCAGCGCTTCGATGGCAGCCTTGAATGTGCTGCGCTGCTTGACGCCGCGGAAGGTCTGCTTGAGTTCTTTGTTGAAGAACAGCTGCACCGTGGGGGTGCCGGTGACCCCGGCCTGCACGGCGATCTCCTGATCGGCCTCGATGTCGATCTCGACCCCCTGGGCACGACCGCCCAGCTCGTCGAGCACCCGCTTGAGCTGGGGCTTGAGCACGTGGCAGGGGCCGCAGGTGGGTGAGGTGTAGACCACCAGCAGCGGCTTGCTGCTGTCGTGGTACAGCTTGCGCAGCGCGTAGCCGCCCTTCTGCCACAGGGCGTTGGGGTCGTAATTGGCTTCGTCGCTGACCGCAGTGCGCACCGGCTGGCCCACCTCCTGGGGCTCGACCTGCTCGCGGCTCACGGTGACCGCCAGCTGGTGATGGCTGAGCCAGCGCTCGGCCGCCAGGGCCGCCTGGCAACCGCTGCCGGCGGCGGTGATGCCCTGGCGCCATTCGGCGTCGGCCACATCGCCGGCGGCGTAGACGCCCTCCTTGCTGGTTTCGGGCCTGCCGGGCTGGGTCACCAGGTAGCCCTTGGCATCGAGCTCGAGCTGACCGGCCACCAGGCGGGTGTTGGGGGTGTGGCCGATGGCATAAAAGAGCCCCTTGACCGCCAACTCTTCAAGGGCACCATTGCTGCTGTCGCGCAGCTGGATCGCCTCGAGCCAGTCGCTGCCGAGGGCGTCGGCCACCTGGCGGTTCCAGTGCACGGTGATGGCGGGGTTGGCCAGCACCCGATCGGCCATGGCGGCGCTGGCGCGCAGCTTGTCGCCTCGGACGATCAGGTGCACGTGGCTGCCGTACTTGGTCAGGTAGACGGCTTCTTCACAGGCGGAGTCGCCGCCGCCGACCACGGCCACCGGCGCCCCGCGAAACTGGGGCGTGGCGCCATCGCAGATGGCGCAGGCGCTGATGCCCTGGCTCCAGAAGCGCCCTTCGCTGGGGAGTCCCAGACGGTTGGCGCTGGCACCGGTGGCCAGGATCACGGCCTGGGTCTCGATCACCTGGCCTTCAGCGGTGATGCGGTACGGACGCTGCGACAGGTCGATCGCCTCGGCGTCGGCTTCGACCAGACGCGTGCCCCAGCGCAGGGCCTGGGCCTTCATGCGGTCCATGAGGTCGGGCCCCAGGATGCCGTCGGGGAAGCCGGGAAAGTTCTCCACATGGGTGGTGGTCATCAGCTGGCCACCGGGAATGCCGCCGTCCTGAAAGCCGGTGATCAGCAGCGGGTTGAGATTCGCCCGGGCGGCATAAATGGCGGCGGTGTAACCGGCCGGGCCCGAACCCACGATCACCAGGTTCTCAACGGTGTTTATGTCGGCGTTCTCAACGGCCATGGTCCTGCTAAGGCGGAATGACTTCGAGTTAAGCCTAGGGGATCGGACGCGCGCCCGGGTCACGTTTGATGAAGTCAGGCCGGCCAGCAGTCGCGAGGACGGGGTGGATCTGCAGATTTGCTTTAGATTTGCGGCTGGTCTTGTGGAGGCAAGCCGCGTTTGTCGGTCCAGAACCCTG
>VGPQ01000354.1 GCA_016882555.1 Cyanobacteria bacterium M_surface_7_m2_040 | reverse complement strand
GGATGGCGTGAGACCGATCAGCAATGCTGAAGCATCGTGTTTTCCCCTGCAGAGCGGCGTTTTCCCCAATGTGAGGGGCTGGTTTTCCGCAACGTGGAAAACGCGGAGTCTGTGCAGGTCGCCACCGAACGCCGTGGCTGGGGAATCCATGATGGCCCTTGACAGAACGAGCTGATCCATGTCAAAGCCCCTAGGGTGCTCCTGCTCCTGCGGAGCAAACCCCATGGGCACGGCGATCGCAGAACGAGTCTCATCAATACAGAATCCACAGCCCCTGTTTTGACGCCGACGCCAACCTGTGGACAGATGGGTTGGCTCGGTCAGGGCCCCTCTCGGTGGGGAATGCGGATGCTCAGATCCATGTCGACACCCATGCCCCTCAATGGCGCAGTGGCGGCCGTGGCAGCAGCCCCTGGCCCGAGAATGACTTTGTTGAGAGCCCTGGATCTCCAGGACGCCACCACGGCGATTGCGCTGGTGCGCAGCAATCAGGTGGTGCTGATCAATTGCAGCGCCATGCAGGAGCCCCTCGCGCAACGCTTCATCGACATGGTGAGCGGCGGGATAGTGGCCATGGATGGACAGATCCGTCAGCTCTCGCCGCAGGTGATGCTGGCCTGCTCAGGCCTGACATCCCTGCAGGGTGACCCCGATGGCGATCGAGCTGGCAGGCGGCGTCACAGGCGTTGAAGCTGGGCCAGTTGGGTTTCGAGCCGCTGGCGCAAGCGGTTCTGCACCAGTGCGCAGAGGTCATCCACCAGCCGATCATCAGCCCGGTAGATCAGCCGCACTCCATCGCGCTGGCAGCTGATCAGACCGGCTCGCTGCAGCTGACCGAGTTGGCGGCTGATGTGCGACTGGGAAAACCCAGTGGCGTCGATCAGTGAGGCCACATCGCGGGGCCCCTGCTTGAGCTCACAAAGCAGCTGGAGGCGCGCCGGTTCACTCAACAGCCGAAAAAATTGACTCAGCTCCTCAAGCAGCTGGGGGCTTGGAGGCTCCAGTGCCATGGATTTTGTGTATGTCTACTAAGCCATTATGGTCTCTGACCAGGGCTCGTGGCTGCAAACGCCTCTGACAGCGCCGCCATGACCCTGAGTCGGTCATGACTGATCGCCTGAGCCTGGGACTGTCACTAGGGCATACAGCCCGCGGGCCAGCAGCGGTTCGTCGCATTGAACGCTTTATGCTGCTATCGTCATACAAGATCGCTCCAGGGACCATGGAATTCTCCATCGCCCGTGTCCTGGCCGCAGCGGCCGGAGGCTCAGCCCTGCTCTTTCGCCAACTGTTTGACGCCGATACCGGCACCTACACCTATCTGTTGGCCGACGTGGCCAACGGCCAGGGCGTGTTGGTCGACCCGGTGTTCGAGCAGCACCCCCGTGATCTCTCGCTGATTCAGGAACTTGGCATCACCCTGGTCGCCAGCCTGGACACCCATGCCCACGCCGACCACATCACCGGCAGCTGGCTGATCCACGAGGCCACCGGCTGCGCCATCGGTCTGGCGGCGGCGGCCCGGGCCGAAAACGTCAACCTGTCGCTGCAGCACAGCGATCAGGTTGCCTTCGGCAACCGCAACCTGGAGGTGCGCGCCACCCCGGGGCACACCGACGGCTGCCTCACTTACGTGCTCGATGACCAGAGCATGGCCTTCACCGGTGATGCACTGCTGGTGCGGGGCTGCGGCCGCTGCGATTTTCAGCAGGGAAATGCCCACACCCTGTACCGCTCGATCACTGAGCAGATCCTGAGCCTGCCGGACCACTGTCTGCTCTATCCGGGGCACGACTACACCGGACGCACCGTGAGCTCGGTCGCCGAAGAACGGGCCTTCAATGCCCGCCTCGGCGGGCAGGCCAATGAGCGCGATTTTGTGGGATTCACGCAGAACATGAAACTGCCGCATCCGCACCGCATCGCCCAGGCGCTGCCGGCCAACCTTCGCTCGGGCAAGCCCCGCGAGCAGCAAGACGCCGCACCCGCCTGGGGACCTGTGCAGCGCAGCTTCGCCGGCCTGCCCGAACTGGCCCCCAGCTGGGTGGCCGAACACCGCAACGAGCTGACCCTGCTGGATGTGCGCTCCAGCGACGAATTCGACGGTCCCGACGGCCGCCTGCCAGAGAGCCTGCTGATTCCGCTGCCGGAGCTCTAGCAGCGCCTTGGTGAACTCCCCACGGATCGCCCCGTGGTGGTGCTGTGCCACAGCGGCAGCCGCTCAGCGCTGGCCACCCAGCAGCTGCAGAAAGCCGGCATCGCCCAGGTGGCCAACCTGCGCGGCGGCCTCAGCCGCTGGTCCGACGAGGGCTACCCGCTCGAAGGCGTAATCACGACC
>VGPQ01000353.1 GCA_016882555.1 Cyanobacteria bacterium M_surface_7_m2_040 | reverse complement strand
CTCGCCAATTCAGCAACAGGATCGTGTTGGGGTAATCGCGCAGGATCTCACGAAACAAGCCGTTGCCATCAAAACTGGAACCCTGATTGCTGTCGATCAGATCGCCGTAGAAAACGGCGTGCTCCACGCCAGCAAACATCGGCCGACCGGCCTGCAGATTGGCGCGCATGATGCCGCCGAGCTTGCGGCGGCGTCGCGGCGCCAATGCCCAGACGAAAGGCCAGCGACGGGGCACCTTCTGATGCAGCGCCGGATAACCAGCGCAGCAAAGAGCCTAGCCAGGCTGCGGGTGGCGCACTTGTTGAAACCGATCGCCACCACTTTTGGCAGCTCTGCCACTGGCTGCACAGAAGCGCACGACACAAGTGAGTGAATGCTAAGGGGGGGGGCTGCGCCGCACCAGCTCAGTAAGGTCAAACAAACTGCTCAACTCCCGTGGTCAGCACCATGCCCGGATCGGGCTTCTTGCGAGCAAGCGGCCGGGTGGCAGCGCGGGCCATCGCCCCCTTCTACCGCCGCTTCCCCTACCGCGGGGCCATGGATATTTTCAAGCTTGATCCCAGAGGAGCCTATTCACCAATAGAACCCTTTTTTTACAGCCGTGTGCCCAAGGCTGCAAATACCAGTATTACCCAAACATTATTTGAACATACAAAGTTTAGGCCGCTAACCACGCGTAGAGAGCACCCTAAGTATCAATTTCTTAGGCCTCTTTTCCTTTCTCAGCAGGAGGTAAATCGCCTTGAGCATGAAGCTTTTAAATTCACATTTGTGCGCGACCCTTACAGCCGCGTGCTCTCGGCCTATCTCGACAAGGTGGGGCGCCGACGCCACCAGGGGCTGCGTTTTTTGAAGTGGTCCCAACGGCACAACCAGCCTGAAACCTTCCTTGGCTTCTGCCGCTATCTGGAGGCGGGTGGGCTGTTTCTCGACATGCACTGGGCTCCCCAGGTCGACATTCTCTGCCTGCCCTTGGAGTGCTTTGACTTCATTGGCCGCGTGGAGCATCTCAACCGCGACCTGGCCGTGGTGCTGGAACGCCTCTTCCATGTGAAGGCGGCAGGTCCCGCAACGCATGCCGGTACCCACACTGGTGCCAGCGAAAGCGTTGATGACGCTTATGGCCCAGAGGAGAGGGCCATTGTGACCTGGCTCTATGCCGACGATTTTGAGCGGCTTGGTTACGACCGCCACCTATAACAACCCTGGCTCGCTCCGGTTCGATGCCCCATCCCGAGGACCAGCACTTCGCTAGGCATGTGGCTGCTGGCCACAGCTTCATTCCCCTGTGGAAGCGCTGGCCCGCCGACCTGGAAACGCCTCTCACCACCTGGCTGAAGGTGGGCGCCAGCCACGACCACGGCGTGTTGCTGGAGTCGGTCGAGGGGGGTGAGCGAATCGGCCGCTGGAGCTTCGTGGTCAGCAACCCCCTCTGGACCCTCACCAGCCGCGGGGATCGCTCGGAGCGCCGCTGGCGCAACGGCCGGTGTGAGCCGTTGCAGGGCAACCCCTTCACCCTGCTGCGCCAGTGCCTAGAGCCCCTCACCAGCGCCCCAATCCCGGGGTTGCCACCAGTGGGGCAGCTGTTCGGCTTCTGGGGCTATGAGCTGATCCGCTGGATCGAGCCGAGCGTGCCGGTGCATCAAGCCCCGGAGGGTGCTCCGCCTGATGGCTGCTGGATGCTGGCCGACAGCCTGCTGGTGTTTGACCAGGTAAAGCGCCAGATCACGGCCGTGGCCTATGCCGACCTGAGCAGCGGCCAGGATCCCCAGGCCGCCTACGCCGCCGCCACCGCCCGCATCGCCGCCCTGGAGGAGCGCATGCATGGGCCCCTGCCGGCCAGCGTCACCCCCCTGCGCTGGCATAACGCCAACCCCCGTGAAATCGCCAGCGACCTCACCACGCGCAGCAACGTGGGCCAGGCCGCTTTCGAAGCCGCCGTGCGCCGTGGGGCGGAGCACATCGAAGCAGGCGACGTCTTTCAGCTGGTGCTGAGCCAGCGGCTGGAAACCCGCATCGAGCGCGATCCGTTCGAGCTCTACCGCAGCCTGCGGATGGTGAACCCGTCGCCCTACATGGCGTTCTTCAACTTTGGCGGCTGGTACCTGATCGGCTCGAGCCCCGAAGTGATGGTGAAGGCCGAACCCGCCGCAAGTGGGGCCGTCAAGGCCTCCCTGCGGCCGATCGCCGGCACCCGCCCGCGCGGCGCCGATGAGACCGAAGACCTCGCCTTGGAGGCCGACCTGCTGGCCGATCCCAAGGAACGGGCCGAGCACGTGATGCTGGTGGATCTGGGCCGCAACGACCTGGGCCGCGTCTGCCAGCCCGGCAGCGTGAAGG
>VGPQ01000352.1 GCA_016882555.1 Cyanobacteria bacterium M_surface_7_m2_040 | reverse complement strand
TGTCCGGATTTGCCGTTGGCGCCATTGCTGGAGACGCCATTGCCGTTGGAACCGTTGGTATTGCTGCCGTTAAAACTTGTCATGAAGAATGGGGAAAGAATTGAATCAAACGGGCATCAACCATGTGATGCAATCAGCCGTGGCGTCAGGTGGGACGCAGGGCGGCCAGGATTTCAGACAGTTGTTGTTTCACGAGATCGGATGCAGGAAGAAGGGGAAGACGGGGAGCACCCACCGGCCAGCCAGCGAGTTCAAGGGCTGCTTTCACCGGAATGGGATTGGTGCTGGCAAACAGGGCCTTGCAGAGTGGCAGCAGCTGCTCATGCACAGCAAGGGCGGCGCTGAGGTCACCCTCCAGAAAGGAGCGGATCATGGCGCTGATCTGCGGGCCAGCGAGATGGCTGGCCACGCTGACCACGCCCACGGCACCCACCGCCAGCATCGGCAGGGTGAGGGCATCATCGCCGCTGTAGATGGCGAGGCGGTTGTCGCAGAGCTGGCGCAGGGCGCTCACCTCTTCGGTGGTGCCACTGGCAGCCTTGAAGCTGACGATGTTGGGGCAGCGCTCGAGCAGGCGCGCCGTGGTCTCGGGCGCCAGGCTGCAGGCGGTGCGACCGGGGATGTTGTAGAGCATCAGCGGCAGCTCCGGCGCGGCCGCGGCCACCGCCTGGAAATGGGCTTCCAGGCCCTCCTGGGGAGGCTTGTTGTAATAAGGAACGACCACCAGGGCAGCGTCGACCCCCAGGGCCGCTGCTTCGCGGGTGGCCTCAACGGCTTCGGCGGTGCAGTTGCTGCCGCTGCCGGCCAGGATGCGGGCCCGACCAGCCACAGCGTCCTGCACAGCAGCGATGAGGCGATGCTGCTCGGCCCAGCTGAGGGTGGGCGACTCGCCCGTGGTGCCGCAGATCACCAGACCATCGGAGCCCTGCTGCACCAAGTGGTCGGCCAAGCGGGCAGCGAGGTCGTGATCCACCGACCCATCAGGCCTGAACGGGGTGACCATGGCGGTCACCACCCGGCCGAAGGGGGCATTGCACCAGGGCTGCCGGGCGGCGGCGCTCAAACGGCACCTCCAGCGCGCGCAGGGTCAAGCAGCAGTTCGGCGATCTGAATCGCATTCAAGGCGGCACCCTTGCGGATCTGATCCCCGCAGAGCCACAGCTCCAGGGCATGGGGATCGCTGAGATCCTGACGAATCCGTCCCACCGCCACCGGATCACGGCCGGTCACATCGGTGGGCATCGGGAAGCGGTTCGCCTCGAAATCCTCGAGCAGCTCCACCCCAGGTGCCGCAGCGAGGAGCGCCCGGGCCTCGGCCACCGGAAACGGCTCGTGAAACTCAATGTTGACCGCCTCGGAGTGGGCCCGCAGCACGGGCACCCGCACGCAGGTGGCACTGAGCCGCAGCTCAGGAATGGCCATGATCTTGCGGGTTTCGTTGACCATCTTGAGCTCCTCCTCGCAGTAGCCATTGGCCTGCAGAGGGGAGTTGTGCAGGAACAGGTTGAAGGCCAGTGAATGGGGCAACACGGTGCTGACCGGCTCACCGCCATCCAGCACCGTGCGGCTGAGGCTGCGCAGCTCCTCCATGGCGCGCGCACCGGCACCGCTGGCGCTCTGATAGGTGCTCACCACCACCCGCTTGATCGGCCGGCGGCCATGCAGAGGCGCGAGGGCCAGAGTCAGCAGGATCGTGGTGCAGTTGGGATTGGCGATGATCCCGGAGTGCGCAAAGGCTGCCTCCGGATTCACCTCCGGAACCACCAAGGGAACCTGAGGATCGAGGCGAAACGCGCTGGAGTTGTCGATCACCACCGCACCGGCCGCGGCAGCCAGGGGAGCCCACTGCTTGGACACGGAGCCACCGGCTGAAGCCAGCACCAGATCAACGCCGGCGAAAGCCTCGCCACTCACCGGCTGAATGGTCAGCGGCTCCCCGTTCCACGACAGGGTTTGACCAGCGGAACGCGGCGAAGCCAGGGAGATGAGCCTGCCCACGGGGAAGCGGCGCTCGTTGAGCAGTTGCAGCAACTCCTGGCCCACGGCACCGGTGGCCCCGAGGATGGCCACGGTCAACGGGCGTTGCGGCAGGGTCTGCGGCTGAGGCTGGGTAGCGGTCTGAGCGACGGTCAAGAGTCGTGTAAACGGTTCTGGGAGGTCTGGGAGCTGATCGTCCGGAAGTGCTCGTGAAGGCGAGGGGCGCTTAGGCCACGCAACCGGAGCTGATCAGCGGATGGGCCAAAGGGTGAACCCTGACCGGGATCTGGGCTGGCTCAGGATCTGCTGGGTAGAGATCTGCTTGCCAACGAGCTGCTGGGCGGGAATCTGGATGACGGTCTGA
>VGPQ01000351.1 GCA_016882555.1 Cyanobacteria bacterium M_surface_7_m2_040 | reverse complement strand
CGAAACATTTCGCTGCGAAGCCCGACTCACCCGACACCCCCCGGTGGAAGGCACCGCCGCAGCCATCAGCCGATCAAAGCTTCCCGCGTCTGGGCACCCCGGCCGTCTCCAGCACGGCCTCCAGGGTGGGGGCATGGCTCACCAGCCCAAAGCGCTCGGGAGGGCTCACCGGCTCATGCACAAAGTGGCGCTGCTGGATCGAAAACAGATCCCAGGGGGTGATCTCGAGCCGCAGCACCTTGATCAGCCCATCAATCAGCCAACCGCTCAGGGGCACCCCCAGGGGGGGATACCAACCGTGGCGCCAGCGGCTCAGGCGCCTGAGGGTCTGGTTGAGGGTGATGCGCTGCTGGCCCAGCACCAGGCGCCGAACGGGGCCCTGGCCCGCTTCGGGGTTGGGGGCGTGGGGGGTGGTGGCCAAATGCACGCACACGGCGGCAATGTCGGCCGCATGGATGAAATGGAAGCTGCCCTCGGCCCGCAACCACTTGGCCACCGGCAACCAGCGCACCGCCTCGCCCAGGCCAGCCGTGAGGTAGCTGGTGGGGTGGCGATCGCCGCCATTGGGCTGCCCGGCCTCACCGATGCGCCCGCCAAACACCAGCGTCGGAAACACCGCAACGATGCGCCCGGCCAGGGGGTGGGCCTCCAGCTGTTGCAGGCAGAGCGCCTTGGTCTGGATGTATTCGGTGCCGAACTCGGCCGCCTGGGGCAGCAGCTGGAGATCGCGATCAAGAATGCTGGCGGTCGAGAAATAGGTGATCTGCTCCACCACCGCCGGATCGAGCAGCGCCAGCAGCTGTTTCACCGCCACCACATTGACCTGATGGGCTCGCTCAGGGTCGCCCCAGGCGGTGGCCGTGTGAATCACCCGGGTGGCCGTGGCGAGGGTGGCGGCGTGGGGAGCCAGGTCGCGCAGGTCGCCCACCAGCAGGGTGATGCGGGGGTCATCGGCCGGCACCGCCGAGAGCTTCGATGGATCCCGCAGCAGCAGCAGCAGCTGGGCATCGGTCTGGCGGTACAGCTGCTCACAGATGTACTGGCCGACGCAGCCGGCGGCGCCGGTGATCAGGATGCGGGCTGGCCGCTGGGGCGAGGCTGGCGGCGCCGGGATGTTCAAGCGACGGCTCCGAGGCGCTCCATCACCGACTTGCCCGCCTCGAAGAAGAACTGACCATTCTCTTCAGGCGTACCAGGCAGGATGCCGTGGCCCAGGTTGAGAATGTGCTTGCGGCCCCGGGCCTTGCGCACGGTGTCATCGATGCGGGCCTGGATTGCTTCAGGAGTGCCAAACAGCAGCCCCGGGTCGACGTTGCCCTGGACCCCCACGTGCTCGGGCAGGCGGGCAAGCCCCTCGGCCATGTCGACGGTCCAGTCGAGCGACACGATGTCGACGCCGGTGCGGGCCATGCGCTCGATCACGCCGGCACTGCCGGAGATGTAGAGGATGAAGGGGGTGTCGGGATGGGTCTGCTTGACCAGATCCACCACCTTCTTCTGGTAGGGCGCGGCAAAGGTGTCGTAGTCGGTGGGGCTGAGCTGGCCGGCCCAGCTGTCAAACATCTGCACCACCTGGGCCCCGGAGTCGATCTGATACCGCAGGTAGGAGGCGATCGATGTGGCGAAGTGATCGAGCAGCCGGTGCAGCAGCTCAGGCTCGCGGAAGGCCATCGCCTTGATCACCGCATAGTTCTTGCTGCTCTTGCCCTCGACCACATAGGCGGCCAGGGTCCAGGGGGCTCCCACGAACCCGAGCACGGCGGCTTCGTTGCCCACTGACTGGCGCAGGCGGGTGAGCACCTCGCCCACAAACGGCATGCTCTCGGAAGGCTGCAACGGCCGCAGGGCCTCCACCTGGGCCACGGTGCGGATGGGGTCCTGAATCAAGGGGCCCTGGCTCTCGACGATGTCGAAATCGATCCCCATGCCGGGCAGCGGCGTGAGGATGTCGGAGAACAGGATCACGCCGTCCGGCTTGAAGGCGCGGAACGGCTGCATCGAGATCTCATAGGAGAGATCGGGGTTCTCCGAGCGTTCCCGGAAGCCGGGATGGCGGTCGCGCAGGTCGCGGTAGACCTTCATGTAGCGGCCGGCCTGGCGCATCATCCACACCGGCGGCCGCTCCACCTGCTCCCCACGGGCGGCACGCAACAGCAGGGGAGCAACACTTGTCATTGAAGGGAAGGCGCACAGGAGGCTGGATCAGGGGCGAACCTACCTGAACAGCCCCCGGGCTCAAGCCCCTGCAGGCTTGGCCTCCGTGGCTTCGTCACAGAGCAGGGCCTGGCTGCGGACCTCGTCGCGGCGCAGCACCAGCACCGACAGCGGCGGCAGGCAGAGGTCG
>VGPQ01000350.1 GCA_016882555.1 Cyanobacteria bacterium M_surface_7_m2_040 | reverse complement strand
TTGAGCGCCACCTTCGACATCCGGTAGCCGTAGGAGCCGCCTGAGCTGTTGTCGTCGATCGAACCCATGCGGCTGCTCATCAGCACCAGTTTGGAGCCGGCCTGCAGGTTGCCCAGCAGGGCCCGGCTGAGCAGCAGGGGGGCCAGGGCGTTGACCTCAAACTGCCGGCGCAGGCTGGCTGGATCGAGATCCTCCAGGCTGGTCGATTCGAGGATGCCGGCATTCAGGATCACCGTCTCGAGCGGCTGTCCGTCGAGACGCCCCACCAGTTCGGCGATGGCCGCTTCGCTGGTCAGCTCCAGCCCGGATTCGATGCGCACCCCCAGGCTCTCGAGCTCAGGCGATGGGGTGCGGCACACGGCGATCACTTGATCGCCGCGATCGCGCAGTTGGCGGCAGTAGGCCAGGCCGATGCCGCGGTTGGCGCCGGTGACCAGAACGTTTGTCATCGTGAACCTGTCGTCAGCTGGGTGTGCTGTGTTCAGCCTTGGCTGAACACCCCCACGATGGCCATCACCAGCAGTGCGGCGCTGGCCAGAAAGCTGATGCCGAAGCCCGGACCGCGCCTGCTGGCCGCCTGGCGGTAGCCCACGCCATAGGCGATGCGGCCGCCCACCCAGATGAAACCCAGCAGGCTGGCCCAGTCCTGATTGCCCAGCAGCGCTGCCAGCCAGAAGCTGGGCAGGAAGAACACCAGTTGTTCCAGGGTGTTCTGCTGCACGCGCAGGGCCCGCTCGAACGGTTCAGGGCCGCTGCTGGCAGGCGGTTTCACCTGATGCTGGATGCGGGCCTGACCCACCGCCATCGCTGTGCCCTGGTACACGATCAGGGCGGCCAGGCTGACGACGGCGGGCAGAGCTGGAACAGTCATGGCAAGAGCGATTCGCGGGCTTCAGGCGTCGACAGGTTGCCATGGGACCGGCGTCAGAATTCGATGCCCTTCTGCGCTTTCACGCCCTGCTCACGAAAGGGGTGGCGCACCAGCTTCATCTCGGTGACCAGGTCGGCGCGCTCCAGCAGGGCCGGTGGGGCGCCGCGGCCGGTCAGCGCCACGTGGGTGAGCGTGGGCCGTAGGGCCAGGCCCTCAAGCACCTGCTCGACCTCCAGGTAGCCCAGCTTGAGCGCCACGTTGACCTCATCGAGCACCACCAGCTTGCGGCGCCCATCGGCCAGGTAGCTGCAGGAGCGCTCCCAGGCGGCCTGCACCAGCGCTCGGTCGCGCTCGCGGTCCTGGGTTTCCCAGGTGAAGCCTTCGCCCAGGGCGTGCCAGGCCAGGGCATCGCCAAACAGCTCGAGCGCCCTGGCCTCGCCCGGCTGCCAGCCGCCCTTGATGAACTGCACCACCGCGACCGCCTCGCCGTGGCCCAGGGTGCGCAGCACCAGCCCCAGGGCGGCCGTGGTCTTGCCCTTGCCCTCGCCGGTGAACACCAGCACCAGCCCTTTTTCGAGGTTGCGCTCGCCCACCCGCTGGCGCTGCACCTGTTGGCGCCGTTGCATGCGGGCCTGGTAGGCCTGCTGCTCCCGTTCGGGGGCCAGTTCACCTCCCGGGCCGATCTCGGCGGCCAGGGCATCCAGCTCGGCACCGGACGGACGCTCCTGGACATTGTCGCTTCCGCTTCCAGAGCCGCTTTGAGTTTTGCTTTGGGTGCCCCCTTGGGTGCCGCTTGGGCTCGACATGGGCGCTGGGTTGCGGCGAATCGGCCTCACTTTGGCGGCTGAGCTGCCGCGGCAGGCGGTTTCTGCGCCAGCAGCCGTTGCAGGGCGCCGCCCGCCAGCCGCTGGCGGCGCACCACCACCAGGCCCGCGGCGCTCACCTCGGCGGCCAGGTCGTTGGCCAGAAAGTTGACCGCGGTCTCGGTTTCGAACAGGGCGCAGAACAGCTGCTGGGGCAGGGCCATCGCTCCGCGGGCTGGATGCAGATCCAGCACCGCCAGCCAGCCCCCGGATTGCAGCAAGCGGGCACAGGCGGCCAATACCGCGCGCCGCTCGCTGGCTGAAAACTCATGCAAGGCCAGGCTGATCTGAATGCCCGCCTGGCTGCCGGCCGGCAGTGGCGGCGCTTCGGCCAGGCCCTCGATCCAGGTGATGGGTAGCGCCAAGCGCTGGCCGCGCTCGCGGGCCTGATCCAGGGCCCGCGGTGCCACGTCGAGGCCGCTGACCGCCAGTCCGCGCTGGGCCAGGGCGATCGCCGCCTCGCCGCCGCCGCAGCAGAGGTCGAGCACGGCAGCGCCCGCTGGCAGCTGCTCAGCGAGCCATTCGCCCGCGAGGCTGCGCAACCGCTGCGGCCCCCCCACGCTGACGCTGGAAGCGGCCGTGACGGCCTCGTAGAACCAGCGGTGCCGGCA
>VGPQ01000349.1 GCA_016882555.1 Cyanobacteria bacterium M_surface_7_m2_040 | reverse complement strand
GAGAGGGGGCCGCCGGCATGGCGGCCACGATTGCGGCCCCCTGGATCGGCGCGCAGCAGCGCAGGTTGCCGCTTGTGTTTCCGATGGTGGCCGAGGCCGCGCCCCGCATTGCTGCCTGGCGGGCGGCTGCTGAGGTGCTGGCGGCTGAGGTGGCCGGCGGAGCGGCGGTGGTGCTGTTGTGCGAGGGGGATGCTTCCCTGTTTGCCAGCTGCAGCTATGTGCTGCTGGCCCTGGCCGAGCGCCATCCGGGCTGTCCCGTGCGGGTGATCCCGGGCATCACGTCGGTGGCGGCGGCAGCGGCGGCGGCGTTACAGCCCTTGGCCTTGCAGGGCGAGGGCCTGTTGATTCGCCCCACACCTGAGACTCCTGCCGAACTCGAGGCACTGCTCGACTGGGCCGCGGGCGGCGGGGCTGCTAGCGCTGCTGCTGCCCAGACCACGTTGGCTCTGCTCAAGCTGGGCCACCGCTGGAGCTGGGTGCGGCCGCTGCTGGAGACGCGAGGCCTGCTGGATCGGGCCCTGTTTGCCCAGCGGGTGGGCTGGCCCGAGCAGCTGCTGGCGCCGGCCGCCCAGGTGCCGGCCAGCGAGCAGCCCTATTTCTCGCTGCTGCTGGTGCGCCAGGGCTGGCCCCAGGTGCTGCCGTAGGTCCTGATGTTGACGGCAATCCCTGTACAGTGATTCGTACGTTCCGGGAGGTGCCGCATGGACGTGACGTCTTATTCAGCCGTGCGGGCCAATCTCGCCAGTCAGATGCGCCGGGTGTGTGAAGACCATGCGCCTCTGGTGATCTCCCGTCGGGGAGAGCCTTCGGTGGTGATGCTGTCACTGGAGGACTACAACGCCCTCGAAGAAACGGCCCACTTGTTGCGCAGCCCAGTCAATGCCCAACGTTTGTTGCGTGCGATTGCGGCGCTTGAGTCAGGTGGTGGTGAAGAGCGTGAACTGCTTCCTGCCGATTGAACCGTGCGGCTGATCGTTGCCGCCGAGGCCTGGGAGGACTACCTGCACTGGCAGCAGAGCGATCGCAAGATCTTGCAGCGCATCAATCGGTTGATCGCCAAGATCAGGCGCGACCCCTTCAGCGGCATCGGCAAGCCTGAGCCCTTGCGTCACGCCTTGGCTGGGTATTGGTCGCGTCGCATCGACGACGAGCACCGCATCGTCTACAAGGTCAGTGCCGATGCGCTGCTGATCGCCCAGCTGCGCCATCACTACTGAGACGCGTCAGCTCAGACTCGGCCCCATCCAGCAGCGCCAGTGCCTCGCCCGGGGTGGGGGCGCGCATCAGGCCGTGGCGCAGCTGGGGCGCGCCGGCAAAGCCGCTGCAAAGCCAGCCCAGGTGCTTGCGGGCGATCAGCAGGCCGTGGTCGCCCCGCTCGGCCACCAGCGCCTGCAGCTGCCAGCGGGCCAGCGCCAGTTTCTCGAATGCATCCGGGGTGGGTGGCACCGGCCGATCCGCCAGAGCCGCGGCGATCTGGCCCACCAGCCAGGGGGCGCCCATGGTGCCCCGCCCCACCATCACCCCATCGGCGCCGGTGACCCGCAAACAAGCGAGCGCGTCGGCGGGCGACTGGATGTCGCCATTGGCGATCAGCGGAATGCCCAACGCCCGTTTGACCGCGGCGATGGCGTGCCAGTCGGCGCGGCCCTTGAAGCCCTGCTCGCGGGTGCGGCCGTGCAACGTCAACAGCTGGGCGCCGGCGTCCTCGAGCCGGCGGCACCAGCGGATGGCGGTGGCTGTGATCGCTTCATCCGCTGCGCTCAGGTCAGGGTCTGCGCACCAGCCCAGGCGGGTTTTGACGGTGACCGGGATCTGCACCGCGGCGGCCACGGCTTCGACGATCAGGGCCGCCAGCTCGGGATCGCGAATCAGGCCGCTGCCGCCACCTTTGCGCGCGATCTTCTTGACCGGGCAGCCCATGTTGATGTCGATCAGAAAGGCGCCGGCGGCCTCGGCGCGGCGGGCGGCGTCGGCCATGGCGGCGGGCCGGTGGTCAAACAGCTGCACGCCGATGGGGCCGCTCTCGCTGGAGAGCTCTGCAACCTTGCGGGTGCCGTGGCCCAGCTCCAGGCTGGTGGCGTTCACCATCTCGGTGAACAGCAGCGCGTCGGGCGCCCAGCGCCGCACCAGCGAACGGAAGATGCGATCGCTCACCCCCGCCAGCGGCGACTGCAGCACCCGGCAGTTGAGGCTGCGCGCGGTGCCGTTGCCGCTCAGCAGCAATGGTGAAGGCGGGGCGGTGATCATGGTGACTCGATTCTGAGACTCCAGGCCGATGGCGCTTGCACAGGACGCCGCCACCCCCGTTCCCTACCCCCTGAGCCGGGCGCTTCTGGAGGCAGTGCTG
>VGPQ01000348.1 GCA_016882555.1 Cyanobacteria bacterium M_surface_7_m2_040 | reverse complement strand
CGAGCCCGTTGGCCTGCGGCATTCCTGGCTGTCGGACCAGGAGCGCGTTTGGGGGGAGGATCTCCCCCCCCTGCGGCGTGGGCTGTATTGCCGCAGTCGCGCCGCCATGCGGCGCCTGCTGGGCGAAGTGCTGGGTCTGGCGCCACGGCAGGTGCCGCTGCACAGCCCGCCCGGTGAGCCGCCGCGGTTGAAGCATGGCCATGGCTCGGTGAGCCTCAGCCATGCCCGGGGGGCCTTGCTGATCGGCTGGGCCCCGCGGCCGATCGGCGTGGATCTGGAGCCGCAAGACCGCCGCTTTGAGGCCGGGGCCCTGATGCAGCGCTTCTTCCCGCCGGCCGAGCAGCTGCAGCTGGCCCCGCTGACGGCTGAGCCGTTGCGTCGGGCGGTGCTGCGCAGTTGGTTGGCCAAGGAGGCAGCGATCAAATGGCGCCAGCGCTCGATTGCCGTGGAGCTGGCCGCCTGGGACTTTGACCACCAACAGGGCCTGCTGCGCCACAGGCACGACGGCACGGTGCTGCAGCCGCGCGAGGGTGCCTTGGAGGGCTGGTGTTGGGCCGCCGTTGCCGGAGCTCCGGATCTGGCGTTTCCTGCCCCCTTAACTTGGCGGTTCGATTGCGGGTGATGCCGGTGCAGTGGCGGTCCAGGGTTCGGCGCGTTCGGCTCGCCCTGGGGGCCGGCGTGCTGCTGCTGCCGCTGCTGGCGCCCACCGCCCGCGCCGCCGGCAACGACGACCGCACTGCCCTGCAGGCCTTCGTGGCCACTGGGGCGATCAACAGCCGCCGCCTGCAGGAGGATCTGGCCCAGGCTGCCTGGCCCCCCCAGGAGCTGCGCGCCGCCGTGGCCCGCAGCTACGGCGTTCGCACGGTGGCCCTGAGTCGCTACCTGGATTCGGCTGCAGGCGCCGCATTGCTGCGCAGCCAGCTGCCCTGGTGGTCCACCGACCTGGCGCCGCAGCTGCGTCTGGCGGCCCTGCGGGCGGCGATCCTGGCCGACAGTCGCGATGGCTCGATCTCCCTGCTGGGGATGGTGAAGGCGTTGCCGTTGCGCTTTGCGCTGGCGGATGGCTCGGCAGCCTCAGCGCAGGCCTGTGGGTGTGCTGATGGCTGCGGCAGCTCGGCTGTGGCTCACCTCGCCTTTTTGATCGCCTGCCTGCAGGCGGGTGCCACGGCGGCGCCGCTGCCCTGAGCGGCCGGGCTCAGCGGGCCAAGCGGCTCACCAGCAGGCGGTGCCGGATCCGCTGGGGCAGGGCGGTTCCCAGGAGTGTGCGCAGTTGCTGCTCCAGCCAGGCTCGCTCCTGAGGCGTGTTCAATTCAGCGGCCAGCAGCGCTGCGTAGGGCTGATCGGCTTGGAACCAGCGCTCCACCATGCTCGGCTCCAGGGTGAGCTTCAGCGGCTCATCCCAGCTCTCGGTCGCCCCTTGCCAGGCTGAACCCTGCAGCAGGGTGATCGGGGTGTTGGCCTCGGTCTGCAGCCAGCGCGTCTCGGCCGCTGCAAGACGCTGCAGACCATCGCGCGCGATCACGGTCTTGCCGCGTTGTTTCTCGGCTGGGCTCCAGGGGTCGCTGGCACCGCCTTGGCCCCACAGCTCCAGCAGCCCCCCCGCCGGCCCCAGCTGCGGTTCGCTCTGCAGCAGCCGCAGTTCGGCTCCGGGGGCAGCCAGGCTGGTGATGCGCTTCAACCAGGCCCGTTGCTGGGCCGGGGCAGTGCTCAGCAGCAGTTGGCGAGCGGCCAGCCGTTCAAACGGTCCCTCCACGGCATCGAGTCCCACCACCACCTGCGGTTGGCGCAGGGCATCGAGCACCTGCAGCTGGGCCTGGAGCCGTTGCTGATCCTCGACGGTGGCCGCGCTGATCACCACCTGGCCTTCCGGGGTGTGCTCGAGGGCGTCGAGGGCCCACAGCAGGGAGCGGCCCCCGAGGATCAACACGCGCTCGTGGCGCTGCCAGCCCGCCTGCTGCCAGAACCGCTGGCGCAGGTGATCGAGCCGTTCTCCCTCGGCCACCGCTGTTCGGGCGAGCCAGCGCTCCAGTTCGGGCTCAGCGGGGCTGAAGCTGAGCACCTCGGTCTGCTCGGCTGCGGTTTCAGCAGCGGCGGCCAGCTGGGCAGCCCGGCGCTGCTGCAGCCGCTGGCGCAGCTGGGCCTCCCAGCCCTGCCCGCCCGGCTGCCAGAACAGCTGGCCTTGCAGGCTGCCCGGCAGGTACTGCTGGGCGACCCAGTGCTCGGCGTAGGCATGGGGGTAGCGGTAGCCCACGCCATCGCCGAAGGCGGCACCGTCGCGGTTGGCATCACGCAGGTGAGCAGGCACCTGCTGCCTGCTGCTGGCACGTACGGCCTTGAGCGCGTCAAAGAA
>VGPQ01000347.1 GCA_016882555.1 Cyanobacteria bacterium M_surface_7_m2_040 | reverse complement strand
GCTGCGCCGCGGTTTGCGGCGTGCCCGGCGCTTTGAGCCCGCCGCCCGTGCGGTCCTCGGCGGCGGTGCTGTGAGCGTTTTCTACGAGCAACTGGGCCGCAGCCTGCCCGCCGGCACGGTGGTGTCGGTGGGTGAAGGCGAGACCCTGCTGGAGAAACTGATCCGCGGCGATTCGATCGCCAGCGAGCGCTGCTATGTGGCCGGTGAGCCACCGCGCCCGGGGCTGATCCATGAGCAGCCCACACCGCTGGAGAAAACCGCAGTCGACTACGACACGATCGAAGCGATCTGGCCGCAGCTGAACTGGTATCTCGACGGCGGCGATTTCTACGTGGGGGTGCAGACCAAGCGAGGCTGCCCGCACAACTGCTGCTATTGCGTGTACACCGTGATCGAGGGCAAGGCGGTGCGCGTCAACCCCATCGATGAGGTGGTGGCCGAGATGCGCCAGCTCTACGACCGGGGCGTGCGCGGCTTCTGGTTCACCGATGCCCAGTTCATCCCGGCACGGCGCTACATCGACGATGCCAAGGCACTGCTGCGGGCGATCCTGGCGGCGGGCATGCGCGACATCCGCTGGGCGGCCTACATCCGCGCCGACAACCTCGACGCCGAACTCGCCGCGCTCATGGTTGAGAGCGGCATGAGCTATTTCGAGATTGGCATCACCTCGGGCTCCCAGGAGCTCGTGCGCAAGATGCGCATGGGCTACAACCTGCGCACGGTGCTGGAGAACTGCCGGCTGCTGGCGGCGGCCGGGTTCCGCGAACACGTCTCGGTCAACTACTCGTTCAACGTGATCGACGAGCGGCCCGAAACGATCGCCCAGACCGTCGCCTACCACCGCGAGCTCGAGCGCATTTTCGGGGCCGACAAGGTGGAGCCCGCCATCTTCTTCATTGGCCTGCAGCCCCACACCCATCTGGAGCAGTACGGCTTCGAGCAGGGCCTGATCCAGCCGGGCTACAACCCGATGAGCATGCTGCCCTGGACGGCGCGCAAGCTGCTGTGGAACCCCGAGCCCATGGGCCGCACCTTCGGGCGCCTGTGCCTGGAGGCGTTCGACACCAACCCCAGCGATTTCGGTCGCACGGTGATGGCCCTGCTGGAGCGCGACTACGGCTGTGCGCCGCTGGAAGCAGCCCTGCATGCACCGGTGGAGGGGCGCAGGGCCCTGGCCACGGCGGTGCGTTAAAGCCAGCGGCGCCGCACCCACAGCAGGGTCAGCAGACCCAGCCAGCCGATCAATCCGCCGATCGGATTGGGGTTGGCGCCGCCCGGCCCCACCAGCCAGGCCGGGGCGCCGGGCGACAGTTCGATCAGGCCGTTCTGCAGGGCGAACCAGCCCCCCACCAGTCCGCCATGCAGACCTACGGCTCCCCACAGCAGGCCGCCATCGGCGCGGCGCTGCAGGGCAAGCACCAGCCCCAGCAGCACCAGCCCCCCCAGCAGTCCCAGAGCTTGCAGCACATGGGGCAGATCCACTGGATTGAGCAGCCGGGTCCAGGGATGCAGCAGGGCAAAGACAGCGGCCTGAAGTCCGAGGGCGCGACGGGCACCGACCAGGCACTCGAGTTCACCCCAGAGCCAGCCGCGAAACAGCAGTTCTTCGGCAAAGCCCACACCCAGCACCAGGGCGATGGCATTGGCCAGCTCGGCCCCACCCAGTTCCCCCAGCCACCGGGCCTGGCCCAACAGCAGCAACAGCAGCATCAGCGGTGCCAGCAGCAGCAGGGCCTTGAGCAGGCCCCGCAGCAGCGCTTGGATCACGGCACGCCAGCACGCCAGCATCACGGCACTTCCGCGCGCCGGCACCAGGCCCAGCTGCTGCCAGGGCTGCTCCACGCCCCACACCCGCCGCAGCCGCAGCGGCAGCGTCACCAGCAGCAGCAGCAGTGAGATGGCGAGCCCGGCCAGGTCCACCTGATCGGCCCGCCAGTTGGGGGCGAGCAGCAGCAGTGGCCTGCTGGTCAGCCAGCCCAACCCGTACAGCACCGGCACGTAGAGCACCGTGCCCCACCAGTGGAGCCTGGTCGCGGAGCCGCTGGCTGCCATGGACTTATTCCTCAGGTTCGATCGTGCTGGTGAGTCCCTTGGCCTTGAGGGTTTCGCAGTAGAACTCCGCCGGCTCCAGATCGCAGACGATCACCAGGCCCACGCCCGTGTTGTGGGCCTCGAGCATCACGGCGATCGCGTCCTGCTCGCTCAGCGAGGGCACCACCTGCCGCAGGGTGACGACCACGTACTCCATCGAGTTGACCGGGTCGTTGTGCAGCAGCACCTTGTAGCGGGGCGACGGCTTGCGCACCCGCTCAGGCGCCTTCTCCATGACCGCTGCGCCGCCCGTTTC
>VGPQ01000346.1 GCA_016882555.1 Cyanobacteria bacterium M_surface_7_m2_040 | reverse complement strand
TCTGGGTGAAGACGGCCCCACCCACCAGCCGATCGAGACCCTGGCCAGCCTGCGCTCGATCCCCAACATGCTGGTGATCCGCCCCGGCGACGGCAACGAGACCAGCGGTGCCTACAAGGTGGCCGTGGCAAACCGCCACCGCCCCACCGTGCTGTTCCTCAGCCGCCAGGCGATGGCCAACCAGGCCAACTCCAACGCCGACCACGTGGCCAAGGGCGGCTACATCCTCGAAGACAGCAACGGCACCCCCGATCTGATCCTGATCGGCACCGGCACCGAACTGGAGCTCTGCACCAAGGCCGCCGCCCAGCTGCGCGCTGAGGGCAAGAACGTGCGCGTGGTGTCGATGCCCTGCGTGGAGCTGTTCGAAGAGCAGGACGCCGCCTACCGCGAGAGCGTGCTCCCCGCTGCCTGCCGCAAGCGCCTGGTGGTGGAAGCCTCGAGCAGCTTCGGCTGGCACAAGTACACCGGCTTCGAGGGCGACAGCGTGTCGATCGACCGCTTCGGCGCCTCCGCCCCCGGCCCGCTGCTGATGGAGAAGTTCGGCTTCACCGTCGACAACGTCGTGGCCAAGGCCAAGGCCCTGGGCTGATCAGCCAGGACGGACCGTTTCAGAGCCCCGCCTATGGGCGGGGCTTTTCCATGTTCATGGATCAACGCTGCGCGACGGGTCGAAATCGGGCACAGGCCTCGGCAACTCTTGGCCCCTCCGGGGGGGCCACCATCAACCGAGTACGGCTACCACGCAGAGAAACAGAGAAATCACCGTGTAGCGCACAAGGTGGTGACGTTCCTCCGTCACCGATTCGATCGCTGTCCAGGGGAGGAGCAGGGGCGGACAGCCAAACCGGCCTCCACCCACGAGAGATACGGCGATTCCCCACAGTGATGCACAGGCAGTTCCGATAGGAAACGCCGATGTTCGGTGAGCGGCCCATCCGCGCGGTGGCGAAGCGAAACCGCTCGCCCTCGATGCTTGTGGTCACCTTGTGGTGGCGAGCGAGCCCGCTCCACCCCGAGAGATGCGCGCTCAGGAACAGCATCGCCGCCGCCATCACCAGAGCAATCAGCAGCAGCCATTGCGGCTCGATGGCCTGAATCGCGCTCAGCTGTCTCATGCTGTGCCGCAGCAGAAGCGTTCTTGCAACGTTCGTCTGGGATGGGTTCAGCCCGGGAGCCCCAAAGACTCCCGGACTGTCTGGTCAACCCCCCTGATCAGCCGATGAGCGCTTCTTTAGTCTTCTGCTCCGCCAGCACCTTCTCCAGGCCCTCGAGGTCCTTGTCGGTGATCTTGGTCTGCATCGGGCAGTGCTTGGGTCCGCACATCGAGCAGAACTCCGCCTGCTTGTAGATGTCGGCCGGAAGCGTTTCGTCGTGGTACTCGCGGGCGCGCTCGGGATCCAGCGAGAGATCGAACTGCTTGTTCCAGTCGAAGGCGTAGCGGGCGCGGCTCAGCTCGTCGTCGCGGTCGCGGGCACCGGGGCGATGGCGGGCGATGTCGGCGGCGTGGGCGGCGATCTTGTAGGCGATCAGGCCGTTGCGCACGTCTTCGGGGTTGGGCAGGCCCAGGTGCTCCTTGGGGGTCACGTAGCAGAGCATGGCCGTGCCGTACCAACCGGCCATCGCCGCACCGATGGCGCTGGTGATGTGGTCGTAGCCGGGGGCGATGTCGGTGACTAGCGGGCCGAGCACGTAGAAGGGCGCCTCGGCGCACTCTTCCATCTGTTTTTTCACGTTGAACTCGATCTGGTCCATCGGCACGTGGCCGGGACCCTCCACCATCACCTGCACGTTGTGCTCCCAGGCGCGGCGGGTGAGTTCGCCGAGGGTTTTCAGTTCAGCCAGCTGGGCTTCATCGGAGGCATCATGCAGGCAGCCGGGGCGCAGCGAATCGCCGAGCGAGAAGCTGCAGTCGTAGCGCTTGAAGATCTCGCAGATGTCGTCGAAGCGGGTGTAGAGCGGGTTCTGCTTGTGGTGATAGAGCATCCACTGGGCCAGGATGCCGCCGCCGCGGCTCACGATGCCGGTGAGGCGGCCCTTCACCTTGGGCAGGTGCTCGATCAGCAGGCCGGCGTGGATGGTCTGGTAGTCGACGCCCTGCTGGCAATGCTTCTCGATGATGTGGAGGAAGTCGTCTTCCGAAAGCTTCTCGATCGAGCCGTGCACGCTCTCGAGCGCCTGATACACAGGCACCGTGCCGATGGGCACCGGCGAGGCGTTGATGATCGCCGTGCGCACCTCATCGAGGTTCACGCCGCCGGTGGAGAGATCCATCACCGTGTCGGCGCCGTATTTCACCGCCAGCTCGAGCTTCTTCAGCTCTTCGCTCACATCGCTGGCATTGGGCGAGGCGCCGAT
>VGPQ01000345.1 GCA_016882555.1 Cyanobacteria bacterium M_surface_7_m2_040 | reverse complement strand
GGGAGCCGGCGGATGCTGGTTCTCGTGCTCCAGGGCCGCTGGACGCAGCACCAGGGTCAGCACGCCATACATGGCCGCCTGCAGCCCCAGCAGCAGCGCCCCGTGGGCACTGCGCCCCAGATGGCTGAACAGGGCACTCGAGCTGGCAGCCCCGAGGGCGATCGCCAGGCTGGGCCCCAGGGGCAGGCTGCGGCTGCGCAGATGGCTCCAGGTGCCCCCCAGTGTCGTGGGCACGATCGCCAGACTGCTGGTGGCCAGGGCCTGGTGAGGATCCAGGCCCAGCAACAGCAGCAACGGCGAAAAGATCAGACCACCGCCAATGCCGAGCAGGCCCGAGAGCAGGCCGGCCAGCAGCCCCAGCGGCACCAGGGGCAGCAGACTCCAGAGCGTGAGCTCCATGGCGCTCCCCGATGTTGTTGCCAGCATCGCCGATGGCGACCACCCTGCTGCAGGGCACGGAGCTCAGCGGGGTGTGGCAGATGGCCCTCGACGCGGCCCTGCTGGAGCAGCGCCGCCCAATCCTGCGCTTCTACCGCTGGAGCCGGCCGACGCTGTCGCTGGGCTTTCACCAGCAGCCGTTGCAGCCGGCCTGGCTCCAGTGGCAGCGCACCGGTGGCGGCGATCTGGTGCGCCGTCCCAGTGGCGGTGGGGCGGTGCTGCACGGCGGCGACCTCTGCTACGCCCTGGTGTGGCCCGATCCCGCCTGCGGCCGCCTTGAGGCTTACCGGCAGGTGTGCGCCTGGATGCAGCGGGCCTTTGCCGAGCTCGGCGAACCGCTGGTGTTCGGCGGCGCAGCGACCAGCACAAGCGGCGACTGCTTTGCGCGCAGCACCAGCGCTGATCTGCTCACTGCCGAGGGGCAGAAACGCATCGGCAGTGCCCAGCGCTGGCAACGGGGTTGCCTGCTGCAGCACGGCAGCATCCAGCTCAACCCCGATCGCGTTGCCTGGCAGCAACTGCTGAACGGGCCAGGGCCGCAGCTCCCAGACCTGGGGCTCTCGCCGGCGCAGCTGGCGGAACACCTGCTCAGCGCCGCGCCCCCGTGGCTGCAGCTGACGGCAACCGAGCATCCCCTGGATGCCGAGCTGCTGGCCCTGGCCGGCAACCAGCTCGAGCGTTACCGGCTGGGGGGCTGAGCGGCAGCGCTCGTGGCAGCGCGCACCTCGCCGCTGGCCAGCATCGAGCGCACCACCTGCGGCAGCGCCAGGCCCAGGGGATAGCCCTGCTGGCGTTTGGCGGCCTCCAGCAGGGGCGGCGGCAGCCGCAGCCCCAGCCGCTGCAGCAGCGCCAGGCCCAGCTCACTGCGCTCGAGGGTGCCGCTGGGAAGGCCCGCCGGGCTGAGCACCAGCAAGCGCTCCACGCCGCGCTCCTCAAACAGCTGCACCGCCTGCCACAGCGGGGCGCTGTCGGAGATCGAGGCCAGCTCGCTCAACGGGCGCAGATGATCACCCACCGGCTCCCGGTCCCAGCACTGCACGGGCAGCTCCTGCAGGGGGCGGTCGTCGATCAGCCCCTGCCAGCGGCCGCGGTCGCACACCAGCAGCCAATCGCCCTGGCCCTCGCCAGGCTTGTCGTCGAGGCGCAGGCGGCTCAACTCCCGCAGGCTGGTGCGGGCCTCCAGCACGCGGAAGCGGCGGCTGGCGGCATCACGCACCAGCACATCCTTGAGCAGTTGCTGCAACACCAGCAGCTGGCGCTGGTTGCGCGCCGCCCCCAGACCGAACCAACCGAGGAGGATCAACCACGCCCCACCGATGCCGCTGCCGCGCAGCAACAGCACCGTGCCCAGCCCGATCGCCAGATACGCCAGAAAACGCCCGCTGGCATTGGCCACCTCCAGGCCCTTGCGCTGGCTGCCCGTGACCTGCCAGACCAGGGCCTTGACGATCAGACCGCCATCGAGCGGCAGTCCGGGCAACAGATTGAACAGGGCCAACACCAGGTTGAGCCCCCCCAGCTCACCCACCATCGCCCCGAGCGCCGGCGACAGGTGGGCGGCGCTGTGGGTCGAGGCCAGCAGCGCGACCGCCAGCAGCAGGCTCACGGCCGGCCCCGCCGCAGCCACCAGCAACGCCCCGCGGGCGGTGTTGCATTCGCGCTCAACGCTGGCCACGCCCCCCAGCAGAAACAGGGTGATGCTGCGCACCTTCACCCCCTGGGCCAGGGCCACCAGCGAGTGGCCGAGCTCATGCAGCAGCACCGACACAAACAGCAGCACGGCGGTGATCAGGGCCAGCGCCCACCGCTGCGGTTCGGCCGGAGCCGGATCCAGGGCCCGGCTGTAGTGCTGTTGGAAGGCCAGGGTGGCCAGCAGCAGAATCACAAACCAGCTTGGATGGATGCGCAGGGGGATGCCGC
>VGPQ01000344.1 GCA_016882555.1 Cyanobacteria bacterium M_surface_7_m2_040 | reverse complement strand
CAGGGCCGAACAGCGCTGGAAGGGGGAGCACGATTGCAAGGGCTATCTGGCCGCCTACGCCGAGGCCCTGCAGACCGCAGGCCTGCGCACCCGCCTGAGCATCAGCTTCTGCTGTGACGTGCCGGCCGACACCAAAGCCCGCCGCGCCCTGGAACAGCACCTGATCCAACGCTGGCTGCCCCCGTTCAACAAGGAGACCCGGGGGCGCTGGGCCACACCGTTTCACGCCGATGGGGCCTGAGGCGCTGGCTACCATCGCTGGCCAAAGCCGGCCCAGCCCATGGACATCCGCTGCCAACCGATCCGCTGCGACGAGTCCGCGGCCTGGCAGCAACTGAGCTGCGATGCGCTGGCCATCGGCCTGTTTGCCGGCGAGCTCAGCCAACCGTTGCGGCAGTCCCTCGAGGGGCTGCTGACGGCGGCTGAGCGCGAGAGCCTGCAGCAGCGGCTCGAACGGCGCCGCTTCAAGGCCAAACCCGGCGAATGCCTGACAGTCGAACGACTGGGCTCCCAGCCGGAAACCCTGATCCTGATCGGCCTGGGAGATCCGGCTGGCTTTGACCTCGCGGCCCTGCGGCTCGCCACAGCCCAGGCCTGCAAGGCGGCCGCCAGCCTGCCGAGCCTGGCTCTGGCGCTGCCCCTGGAGGGTCTGCCGCCGCCGGCTGCCGCCGTGGCCATGGCCGAAGCCTCACAGCTGGCATTGTTTGAGGACCAGCGCTTCAAGAGTGAAGCCGAACCGGGCCCTCGGCTGGCCGCGCTGACCCTGCTGGGCCTTGCCCAGGAGCTCACGGGCAGCCTCGACCAGGCGGCCGCCACCTGCAGCGGCGTGGAACTGGCCCGGCAGCTGGTGGCGGCCCCGCCCAACGTGGCCACCCCCCAGCATCTGGCCGACACCGCTGCCCGCATCGCCCAGGACCACGGCCTCGAGCTGAAGCTGCTCGAGCGCGCCGACTGCGAAGCCCTGGGCATGGGGGCCTATCTGGGGGTGGCCCAGGGGTCGGTGCTGCCGCCCAAGTTCATCCACCTCATCTACCGCCCCAGCGGCGGCGCGAACCGCCGGGTGGCGCTGGTGGGCAAGGGGCTCACCTTCGATTCCGGCGGCTACAACCTCAAGGTGGCCGGCTCCCAGATCGAGATGATGAAGTACGACATGGGCGGCAGCGCGGCGGTGCTGGGCGCGATGCGCACCATCGCTGAGCTCAAGCCCGCAGGGGTGGAGGTGCACATGATCGTCGCCGCCTGCGAAAACATGATCAGCGGCGGTGCCGTGCACCCGGGCGACATCGTCACCGCGGCCAACGGCAAGACGATCGAAATCAACAACACCGACGCCGAAGGGCGGCTCACCCTGGCCGACGCCCTGGTCTATGCCTGCAAGCTCGAGCCCGATGCGGTGGTGGATCTGGCCACCCTCACGGGCGCCTGTGTGATCGCCCTGGGCGACGAGATCGCCGGTCTCTGGTCAAACACCGACGGCCTCGCCGAGGCCCTGGTCGCCGCCGCCGAGGCTGGCGGCGAAAGCCTCTGGCGCATGCCCCTGCGCAGCTCCTACAAGGACGGCTTGAAAAGCTCCCACGCCGACATGAAAAACACCGGCCCACGGCCGGGTGGTTCAATCACGGCAGCCCTGTTCCTGCAGGACTTCCTCAGCAACGGCGTGGCCTGGGCCCACCTCGACATCGCCGGCACGGTCTGGAGTGACAAGGGTCGGGGCTGCGACCCCGCCGGGGCGACCGGCTTTGGCGTGCGCACCCTGGTCAACTGGCTGCTCGGCGGAGCCCAGGCTGGCCCGTCGGCCTAGGGTTGCTGTCAACTGGAGCCTGTTGCCATGGCCGTTCAGAAGATCCGCTGGTACGTCAAGGCACAACTCGGGGTGCTGATGCTCCCCGCGGGCCTCTGCCTGTTTGGCGAAGCGGTGATCCGCAAGGGCATCCAGACCCTGGCGGCCTCGGCCAAGGCTGTGGATCCGATCGCCAATGCCGGGCCCTGGTTCTGGTACGGCACCTTTGGGCTGATCCTGATCAACGCCGGCGTTGGCCTGATGATCGAGAGCGGGCTGCTGCGGGGGTATCCGCGCCGCAGCACCGCGCCTGGCTCAGGCGGCGAACCGGCCAGCTGAACCGACGCTCAGCACGGCTGCACGGGAATCGTCACGCGTGCAGCCAAATCCCTGGGGGCACTCCAGGGCATGAATCTGCCAGCGGGCCCGCTCACCGCAGAGCGCCAGCAGGCGATCAAGGTCATCAGCCGCTTGCTTCGGGCTCTCATAGGGCCCGATGTGGCGGGTCTGCAGACCGTCTCGAATGGTCAGCAGATACATACAAAGCTGCTGTGGAAGTGACTTCCACGCTAACCGCGGAA
>VGPQ01000343.1 GCA_016882555.1 Cyanobacteria bacterium M_surface_7_m2_040 | reverse complement strand
CGGTCAGGCTCGATGCTGTCTTGGCTGCCCTCCTGCTTGTCAGTTGTCTGGTTGAGCGCAGGCGCGCCGCGGCTGCCTGTTTCGTTGGGGTTCTCCTCGTCGTTGGGCGGCTCGCCGCTGTTGGCACCGTGGCCCTGGTCTTGGTTGGCATCGGCGTCGATGGCGCTGGGCGGGCTGATGGTGTCAACAGCAGCAGTGTCTGTGTCGGCTTCTGCGTGCTCTGCTGAGGCGGGTCCCTGCTGTTGAGCGGCGGGTTCGGGTTGCTCAGCCGTCACGGCTGGCGGTTGGGGTGGCAGGGTCGTGGTCGCAGCGCTGGACCCATCAGCTTCGGCTGGGGCCTGCGTGCGGTCAGCACCACCGGGATCAGGGCCGCTTGGGCTGGGCGTGTCTGGCGTCTGCTCGGGTTCTGGTGCTGGTGTGGCGTTGGCGTCGGGCGCCGGCTCAACGGTTGCTTTGCTTTCTGCTTCGGTGTCCGGCTCAGGCTCTGGTTGAGGTTCTGGTTGAGGCTCTTGATCGGTGACCGATTCAGGCTCTGGTTCGATGGCTGGCGGTGCCTTGTCGCCCAGCAGGATGGCGAGCTCATCAGTGCTGAGACGCCCCTGCAGCCAGCGGGGCTTGGTCGCGGGATCAGCGCCTGGTGCCGCCAGGTCGATCGCTTCAACAAAGCTGTTGAAGGGGGGATTGAGTGGCGCTCCCAGGCCATCCAGCAGCTCCAGCTGCAGGATGTTGCGCCCGCTCTTCCAGCCCCGCAACCACAGCGGCACGGCCTGGTCCACCAGAAAGCTGTCGCCGTTGATCGTCACCTTCAGCCGCCAGCTGGCATCTCCATCGCGCAGGTTCTGCAGCGGCGCATCCAGCAGCAGCCAGTCGAGCAGCAGCGGCTCGCCGCCGTTGCTGGCCTCCGGGCTCACCGGTAGCAGTTGCGCAGTGCCCGCAGCCGGCAGGCTCAATGGATTGGCGGCCAGGCGATGCAACCTGATCTGGCGCACCGCCCCGGGGCTCTTCACGGCCTCGCCCCAGGGACGTGCGGCATACACGGTGAGCCGGTGGCTGCCTGGCGTCAGCGGGGCCTGCTTCAGCACCAGCTCGCGCTCACCCGAGGGGTTGGTCGTCGAGGGCTGTTGACCCTCTCCGGTGGCGATGTGCTGGGGTGGTTGGTCATCGATCTGCACCACCACATGGGCTCCCAATCCCAGGGGGCCGGCGTCGGCCAGGGGCCAGTCGCGCAGCTTCAGCTTCAGCGTCCAGGGGCCGTCGGGCAGCGTTGCGCCATCGCGAGGGCTGCTGATCGTGATCTGTGGCAGATGCTCGGCCAGCGCCTGCTGCAACTGCTGCACCGCCACAGGCGCTGCCACCTCCTGCAGCCTGCCTCCGGGGGGTGCAGGAGCCAGGGGCTGGGGGCCATTGGCTCCGGCCTGCCGACCTGGCAGGGATGGCAGCGTCCAGGCCCAGGCCGTCTGCAGCGTGCTGGTGGAGCCCAGCGGCATCAGCACCAGGCTCAGCACCAGCAGCGGCATGAGCAGGCATCGGGCCAGCTTCACCGCCATGCCACTGCGCTTGGAAGCTGCCGTTTGGCCCGACTTCACGCCGAGAGGATCTCCGCTTGCATCAGCTCATTGTGCGCGCTCATCGCCGCGTGCTGGCACCACGCTGATGTTTTGTCGCCCATGAATAGCGGCAAGCAGTTAGTTAATCTCCTTTATGTTGCCGATATTTGTTATTCAATGACCTTCAACACGTGCTTTTGCGCTCATTCTTTTGCTCTTGTAAAGCCCTGTCTGCGCCTGGGAAGCGCCGGGATTGAACCTTTGTAACTGCCTTCCCGAAGGGCTTGCTTGCCGCCCCTATAGTTCGCCAAGCGGTCCCCTATCTGGGGCCCAAGCTCCAGTCGGTGCAAGCGGTTTCGCGATTTCGCGGCCCGTTTCGACTGGCGCCCAGCAGGGGCATCCGGCTTCGGCCTGTCGTCCTTGCTGGGGCCCACAGGGGGTGGAACTGCTTCGCGGCAGTTCAGCCCTCCCAGGGGTGGACCCACCACCTCGATTCCGTCCCTCGAGGAACCACTCGATGACCATCAGCCCACCAGAGCGTGGGAAAACGGCGAAGGCCATGGTCGACCGGAACCCCGTTCCGGCCACGTTCGAGCTTTTTGAAAAGCCCGGGCATTTCGACCGGACCCTCGCCAAAGGTCCCAAGACCACAACCTGGATCTGGAACCTCCACGCCAACGCTCACGACTTCGACAGCCACACGAGCGACCTCGAAGAGGTTTCTCGCAAGATCTTTTCGGCCCACTTCGGGCACCTGGCCGTCATCTTCATCTGGTTGAGCGGTGCGTTCTTCCATGGCGCCCGCTTCTCCAAT
>VGPQ01000342.1 GCA_016882555.1 Cyanobacteria bacterium M_surface_7_m2_040 | reverse complement strand
CCGGTTGAGCAGGAGACGTTTGCAAACGTCAATGTGGCCGCCGCCATGCCCGAGCCGAGCCTCGACATCCCTGCCCCAGGCGAGGCCCAGAGCGGTCCCCATGCCGATGGGGGGGGCGCCCCGAGCACGGAGCCATGGGTTGAGAGCGCACCGGGAACCAACTTTGCCAGCGACATCAGCCTGTGATCACGGCACAATGGTGAGGTCCCGCCTAAGCCCTTGATGAATCCCCTGTTGCAGCCCGTGCGCAGCTGCGCCAACGGCTTGGGGCTGGCCTGGTGGGCGCGGGTGGAAACCCGCTCTCCCAACGTGACCTACTGGTTCGGTCCGTTTGTGCGGCGACGCACCCTCGAGAGCCAGCTGCCGGCCTTCCTGGCTGACATCAGCTCCGAGGCCCCCGGCGACATGCAGCATGAACTGCTGCGCACCCGGCGCGGCGAGCCCTTCACCGAGGCCTCCTGAGCCAACAGCACGACGCGCTCAGGCTCGAAGAGCTCAGGCTCACAGCTCGCAGAGCTCAGGCTCACTGATAGCGTCCACACCAGTTGAAAACAGCCTGGATGGGCATTGCCGCGTGGCGCGAGCAACTGCGCAAGGGTGAGGTCTCGGCCCGCGAGCTCACCGATCAGCACCTGGCCCGCATCACGGCGGTTGAGCCCGAGGTGCACGCCTATCTGGAGATCACCGCCGAGCGGGCCCGTGCCGACGCCGACCGCATCGATGCCGCCCGTGCCGCCGGCGACGCCCTGCCAGCCCTGGCAGGCATCCCCCTGGCGATCAAGGACAACCTCTGCACCCAGGGAATCCGCACCACCTGCTCCAGCCGCATGCTGGAGCACTTCGTGCCCCCCTACGAATCGACCGTCACCGAACGCCTGTGGCAGGCCGGCGCGGTGCTGCTGGGCAAGACGAACCTCGACGAGTTCGCCATGGGCAGCTCGACCGAGACCTCGGCCTTCGGCCCCAGCCGCAACCCCTGGAATCCCGAGCGGGTGCCAGGAGGCAGCTCGGGCGGCAGCGCCGCTGCCGTGGCCGCCGGCGAATGTGTGGCGGCGCTGGGCTCCGACACGGGCGGTTCGATCCGCCAACCGGCGGCCTTCTGCGGTGTGGTGGGCTTCAAGCCCACCTACGGCCGCGTGAGCCGCTGGGGGTTGGTGGCCTTCGCCAGCTCGCTCGATCAGGTGGGCCCCTTCACCAGCAGCGTGGCCGACACGGCCGAATTGCTGCAGGTGATCGCCGGTGAGGATCCCCGCGACAGCACCTGCCTGAAGGCCCCCGTGCCCGATTACGGGGCCGCACTCCAGCAGCCGGTGCGGGGGCTGCGGGTGGGCCTGATCAAGGAATGCTTCGAACAGCAAGGCCTCGATCCCCAGATCAAGGCCACGGTGATGGCCGCGGCGGGCCAGCTGGAAGCCCTGGGTTGCGAGCTGGTGGAGGTGAGCTGCCCGCGCTTCAACGCCGGCATCGCCACGTATTACGTGATCGCCCCCTCAGAGGCCAGCGCCAACCTGGCCCGCTACGACGGTGTCAAATACGGCTACCGCACCAGTGATGCCGCCTCGCTGGCGGAGATGACCGCCCGCAGCCGCTCCGAAGGCTTTGGTGATGAGGTCAAGCGCCGCATCCTGATCGGCACCTACGCCCTCTCGGCCGGCTATGTGGATGCCTATTACAAGAAAGCCCAGCAGGTGCGCACCCTGATCCGGCGTGATTTCGATGCCGCCTTCAGCGGCGTCGACGTGCTGTTGACACCGACCACACCCACCACGGCCTTTGCCTTCGGCGCCCACGCTGAGGACCCCCTGGCCATGTATCTGGCCGACCTGCTCACCATTCCCGCCAACCTGGCAGGCCTACCAGCGATCAGCGTGCCCTGTGGCTTCGATCCTCAGGGGCTGCCGATCGGCCTGCAGCTGATCGGCAATGTGCTGGCTGAGGAGCGGGTGCTGCAGGTGGCGCACCAGTACGAACAGGCGGCGCAGGTGCTCAAACAGCGACCCGACGCGGCACTGGTGCCCTGAACACGGCGAGCACACCAGATCTGGGGTCTCGCCCCTAAGCTGAGGCCCCGATGGCCGATCTGTGGTGTTCGTTCCTCTTCACAACCACAGCGACTACAGCCTGCTGGACGGGGCGAGCCAGCTGCCGGCGATGGTGGAGCGGGCCGTGGAGCTGGGCATGCCGGCCCTGGCCCTGACGGACCACGGCGTCATGTACGGCGCCATCGAACTGCTGAAGCTCTGCACCAAGGCGGGCATCAAGCCGATCATCGGCAATGAGATGTACGTCATCAACGGCTCCCTCGATGACCCCAATCCCCCCAAGAAGGAGCGCCGCTACCACCTGGTGGTGCTGGCCAAGAATGTCGT
>VGPQ01000341.1 GCA_016882555.1 Cyanobacteria bacterium M_surface_7_m2_040 | reverse complement strand
CTGGGTGGGCTCAGCTCAGCTCAGCGCAGTTCAAACAGCAGCAGGTCGGCCCCCCTCGCCCCGGTGGTCCATGTCGCAGCCACTGTCCCAGCCTCCGTCGCGGCTTGCCAGCCCAGCCCATCCCCCTGGCCCAGGGCCACGGGTGGGGCATGCGGGGGATCCTTGGGGGCATCGGGGTGAGCTGGAGACCAGCGGCCCTCACCGCTGATCAGTTGCAGCCAGCCCAGGCTCCCGGGCTGCAGCGGCAGCACCAGGCTGGCGCCTGCGGCCGGCCTGGCGCGCCACAGACGCACGGGGCGGTGAATCGCCATTGCCCCGGCCCGCCGTTGGGGATCCAGCAGCGGCGTCCAGTCGTCGCCGAGGCCGAACGGCTTCTGTTCATAGGCCGGTGTGATGCCGGCGTGGCTGGGTTCGATCCAGATCTGCAGCAGCCGGCAGGGCTGATCGCCGTCGTTGATCTCGCTGTGCACGATGCCGCTGCCGGCGCTCATGCGCTGCACCTCGCCGGCGCGCAGCACCTCGGCATGGCCCATCGAGTCGCGGTGGCTGAGCTGCCCTTCGACCATCACCGTGACGATCTCCATGTCGCGGTGGGGGTGCATGCCGAAGCCGCGGCCGGCGGCGATGGTGTCGTCGTTGATCACCCGCAATGGGCCAAACCCCATCCAGTCCGGGTCGTGGTGGCCGGCAAACGAGAACGTGTGCCAGCTGTCGAGCCACTCGAGCTGGCTGTGGAAGCGCTCGCTCGCTCGGCGAAGCACCCGCTGGGTGCCACTGCTGGTGGTCATGGTGGCTGGCGGCATCGGTGATCAGGGTCAGCTCTGAGGGGCGGCGAGGTGCTGCAGGCGCTGCAGCAGATCGACGATCGATGCGTCCTTGGCCGGGTTGGCGCTGGTGCTCACCAGCTGCCGGCCCACCACATGGGCACCCAGGTGGGCCAGCTGCAGGCGCAAGGCCGCCAGCAGCGTGTGGCCACCGCCACCGGAGTGGGTGGCCATGGCGATCGCTCGGCCGTTGAACAGGGCGCGGAAATCGTCGCCCTGCACCGACAGCCAGGCGATCGCGCTGGTGAGCACCGGTGGGATCGAGCCGTTGTATTCGGGGGCGCAGATTACCCAGCGAGGCGCCGCGTTCAGCTGCTGCTCGAGGGCCTTGAGCGCAGCCGGGGTGCCGCTCGCCAGAGCCCTGGGGGTGAACAGGGGTAGCTCGAGGGCGGTGAGATCGATGACCGCGGCGTGCAGGCCGTCGGCGCGGGCGGCCGCCGCAAAGCGCTCCGCCAGCTTCAGGTTTTCGCCATTGCTGGCGGCGAGCACCAGAACATCAGCCATCGACCCGAACGCAGCAGGATGGATGATTCCATCTTGCGACCGAACCTGGGTTGTCTGTGGTCTCAACCGAGTTCCCGCCACTTCAGCGCGCTGCCCTGACCACCCTGCAGGTGAACCTGGGCTACCGCTGCAACCAGGCCTGCAGCCATTGCCACGTCAATGCCGGCCCCACGCGCACCGAACAGATGGATGGGGCCACCCTGGAGCTGATCCCCAGGGTGCTGGTGGAGCGGCAGATCACCACCCTCGATCTCACCGGTGGAGCCCCGGAGCTGCACCCGGGCTTCCGTGGGCTGGTGCGGCGGGCCCGGCAGCTGGGCGTGGCGGTGATCGACCGCTGCAATCTCACGATCCTGAGCGAGCCGGATCAGGAGGGTCTTGCGGTCTTTCTGGCCGAACAGGGCGTGCGGGTGGTGGCGTCGCTGCCCTGCTACAGCGCCGACAATGTCGATCGCCAGCGGGGCGAGGGTGTGTTCGCGCGCAGCATCGCCGGCCTGTGTCAGCTCAATGCGCTTGGGTACGGCCATGCGGGTTCGGCTCTGGAGCTGGACCTGGTGTTCAACCCCCAGGGGCCGAGCCTGCCGCCGTCCCAGACGCAGCTGGAGGCTGATTACCGCCGCCATCTGGGCGATGCCTACGGCATCGTCTTCAACCGGTTGCTGGCCCTGGCCAACATGCCGATCGCCCGCTTCGCTCAGCAACTCGAGCGCAGCGGTGAGCTGGAGGCCTACCAGCGGTTGCTTGAGCGCAGCCACAACCCCGCCAACCTGGCCCAGGTGATGTGCCGCACCCTGATCAGCGTCGACTGGCAGGGGCGTCTGTTCGACTGCGATTTCAACCAGATGCTGGGCATCCCGGCCGCGGCTGCGGGGGAACCCGGTCAGCCATGGCGGCCGCTGCAGCTGCAGGATCTGCAGCAGCAGGATCTGGCCGCGGCGCCGATTGCGGTGGCTGCCCATTGCTTCGGCTGCACCGCCGGCAGCGGATCGAGCTGCGGCGGATCCCTGCGTTGATGGCTGGGCGCCAGGCACGCGCCGCGCCAGCGGCC
>VGPQ01000340.1 GCA_016882555.1 Cyanobacteria bacterium M_surface_7_m2_040 | reverse complement strand
CAGCCGTTGGATCGGGGGCGCGGGCGGCCGGGGATGGCGGCGAGCTCTGGCGGTTGAAGGGGGTGAGGGCTTGCGACACAGCCGAATAGAGGCCTTTCTTTAATCGTATTATGCGTTTATCGCTCTAAAGCGCTTGCTTTTGCGCCGAGCCGGTTGGCGTGATCAAAGTCCTGTCCTGCAGTGCTGCTTGACCTGTTCGTTCGGACTGGATCCTGGGGTCGACTCGGGTCGTCAGCACAGCACGGCCTCTGGACAGCGAGAAGCAGATTTATTCACCGCAGCGATCCAGCACGGTTTGGATCACCGCTGGCGCAATGCGGAAATCGCTGGCATGCAGGGCCGCAAAGACCTGCCGGGCCGAGGCGATCAAGCCCCGCTGGCGTGCAAGGCCGATTACGGCGGCGGTGCCCGCCACGCTGAGGCCCAGCTCCTGGGCTACGGCCCGCCCCGAGCGCTCGTCGATCAGCAACAGGGTCGGTCCGTTGGTGCTCAGCGCCAGGCGAATGCTCGAAGCCTCCCCTTCATCGAGATCGGGCAGTGGCGGTTCGCCGGTCGCGTCAGAGGCAGATCTCAACCAACCAGTAGCGAGGGCCTGCTGGATCGAAATTTCCGTGTCTGGATAGCGACCCGTGAGCACCTCGCTCAGCACCGCTTCGGTCACCACGACCGCATTGAACAGCTGCTGCAGCCATTCCAGCCCGTTCACGCGGGCCAGTGCAATCAGCGGGCTGGCATCGGCGATGACGATTGCAGCCACAACTCCAGGGTGTCGAGATCGGTGTTGGTTTCCGTGGCTGTCAGGCGGATTGCCGGGATGCCAAGGCGGCCGAGGTGGGAGATGAAGCTGGACACATCCATCTCAGCCACTCTGGCCGCCCGCGCCAGCGACAACTCGCCATCACGAAAGAGAGCAGTCGCCAGGGCTGCCCGCACCCCCGGTGCCTGCAGCACTCCTCCTTGTTCAAGACCGATCAGCACCGCATCGGGTTGGTCGCGGTTGAGCACCACCACAAGGCTGCTGCGGGCCTGGCGCAGGGCATCGGCAGGGTTGTGCTTGAGACCGCTGACGCTCACGGCATGCATGTCCAACACCTCCAGAGATGACTGGATGGGATCAGCTTAAGGGATGAATCTCAGGGATGAACCAGGGCCTCGGTGCTGATTTGCTGCAGCACCTCAGCCAGTGCTGTGCGCCAGTGCTGCGGCGTTAGCCCCAGGGCGCGACGGGTGATGGTGCAGTCGAGCAGGGCGTAGCTCGGGCGCTGCGCCGGGGTCGGGTAGTCGGCGGTGGTGATCGGGCGGACGTCGGCCGCCTGGGGCAGTAGGCCCGCACCTGCGGCCACTTCGCCAATGGCCACAGCAAAGTCGTACCAGCTGGCCGCGCCCGCGTCGCACCAGTGGTGGATGCCGCCTGCGCCCTGCATCGCCGCCGTCCAACAGGCCAGGGCCAGGCCGGGGGTGGCTGTGGGGCATCCCACCTGGTCGGCCACCACATGTAGGGGTTGATCAGAGGCGGCCCGATCGTGGTGCAGGCGCAGCATGGTGTGCACAAAGTTGTGGCCCACCGGGCCATACGCCCAGCTAGTGCGCAGGATGCACAGCTGCTGCGCGGGCAGCAATTGCTGAGCCGCCCTTTCGCCGGCGGCCTTGCTGGCGCCATACACGCCCAGCGGGTTTACGGGCTGCTCGGGCCGGTAGGGGCTGCCCTGGGCGCCGTCAAACACAAAATCGGTGCTCAGCTGCAGCAGGCGGCCTCCGGTTTCGGTCAGTGCCCGCGCGAACGCTTCGGGGGCGCCGGAATTCACCGCGTGGGCCAACTCGGGTTCGCGTTCGGCCTTGTCAACCGCGGTGTAGGCACCGGCATTGATCACCCAATGGGGCCGGTGCTCCAGCACCGCCGCGCGGCAGGCGCTGGCATCTCGTAGATCCAGCGCCACCATCCCTGCGCCGCCAGCGCGGCTAGTGGCGATCAGCTCCACCTCGGGGGGCTGTGCCGCCAGCAAGGCCTGGCCCAGCTGCCCCGCGGCACCGGTGAGCAGCACCTTCATGCCAAGACCTCATCGGCTGCCAGTGTCTCGGCCAGCAGCGGGGCTGCGGCGTCTTTGGGGGCCAGCAGCGGTGCGGTGAGGCCCAGTTCTTCAAGCCCCCAACCGATCGCCAGCTGTGAGTCACTCCAGCGGATGGCGCGCTCGCTGTCACGGGCCCAGAAGTCGGTGGTTTTGTAGAGCACCTCGGTGCCGTCCTCCAGGCTCAGGAAGCCATGGGCAAAGCCCGCTGGGATCCACAGCTGCTGCCGGTTGGCGGCGCTGAGCGACGCGCGGCCCCACTGGCCAAAGGTGGGCGAATGCCGGCGAATGTCGACGGCCACATCGACGATCGAC
>VGPQ01000339.1 GCA_016882555.1 Cyanobacteria bacterium M_surface_7_m2_040 | reverse complement strand
GGTCGCTTCCAAACCGGCCTGCTGCAGCTGCTGGCCGTGCTGCTGCTGGTGCTCGTGGCGATCGGCAGCCTGCTGCTGCTGGTGGCCGGCTGCATCCGCTTGATTCGCGCCTGCCTGCGCCAGAACCCCACCAGACCCGTTCGCCAACGCCGTTGAACCATGGGCAAACACAAGCCACAGAAAGCCTCCAAGCGCGATCGCTACCACCCCTCGCTGTTGATGGACGACCTCGCCGCGGGCCCGAGCGACGGCAGCGGCAACGGCAAGCTCGATCGCAAGCTCTACGACCGGGAACTCACCCGCCTGCAGGTGGAGCTGGTGAAGATGCAGTACTGGGTGAAGGCCACCGGCTTTCGCCTCATCGTGCTGTTTGAAGGCCGCGACGCCGCCGGCAAGGGCGGCACGATCAAACGCATCACCGAACCGCTCAACCCCCGCGGCTGCCGCGTGGTGGCCCTGGGCACCCCCTCGGACCAGCAGAAGAGCCAGTGGTATTTCCAGCGCTATGTGGAGCACTTCCCCTCGGCGGGGGAGATCGTGATCTTCGACCGCAGCTGGTACAACCGCGCCGGCGTCGAACGGGTGATGGGCTTCTGCACACCCCAGCAGGTGGAGGAGTTCATGCAGAGCTGCCCCGAATTCGAGCGCATGCTGGTGCGCTCCGGAATCGTGCTGCTCAAGTACTGGTTTTCGGTGAGCGACGACGAGCAGGAAGCTCGCTTCCGCTCGCGCATCGATGATCCGACCCGGCGCTGGAAGCTCAGCCCCATGGACCTGGAAGCGCGCGACCGCTGGCAGGATTTCTCCCTGGCCAAAGACGCGATGTTCGCCCATACGAACATCCCCGAAGCGCCCTGGTTCACCGTCGAGGCCGACGACAAGCGGCGAGCACGGCTCAACTGCATCCAGCACCTGCTGGGCAAGGTGCCCTACCGCGACATGACGCCAGCGGCAATCAAGCTGCCGCCGCGGCGCAAGGCCAAACCCATGGAGCGGCCGCCGCGCAGCGAACAGTTCTTTGTGCCCAACCTGTATCCCTAGGCGATGCGGAGACGGCATGGCCAGAATCGCCAACGGCAACCCCACCAACAGCACCCGTGCTCTTTGACAACAACCAGCGCCCACCCTGGCTGAATTGGCTGTTCCTGGCGCTGTTCCTCTGGTCGTCATGGCAGCTGGCCGGGCTCTGGCTCGGCAAGCTCCAGGGATGAGCGGGCAGGGGGCCATGGAGCTGATCGCCACCTACAGCAACCCAGGCCTGTGTCAGCTGGCCGATGTGATCGTTGACTTCTATGGTCGACGCGCCGACCTGCACCGCCCCGGCGCCAGTTTTGGGGCCCCTGACGGCGAGGCTGAGCAGACACCCCAGAAGATCTCCACCGACATCTCATTGGTGGCGATCGATCGCAGCGACCCCGAATCCCACGCCCTGGCCCAGACGATCCTGCGGGCGGTGGGCGCCGGACTGCAGCAGTACCTCAAGGAGCGGCCGCTGTTTCTGCAGGTGTGCCCTGAGCAGAACCTGTTCATCCCGCCCCTGTTCAACATTCAGCACTACGCCCCGGGTGAGGGCTTCAAGGCCTGGCACTGCGACTGGAGCACGGAAACCGACGCCACCGAACCCAACCGCCGGGTGCTGGCCTGGATTCTCTACTGCAACGATGTGGTCGATGGCGGCACCGAATTCCACTGGCAGCAGCACCACGTGGAAGCCCGCCGCGGCCAGCTGGCGATTTTTCCAGCAGGCATGAGCCATGTGCACCGCGGGCGGGTGTGCACCACGGCCAGCAAAACAATCGCCACCGGCTGGATCAACGCCGGCAGCCTCGAGAGTTACCTCGAACGCCTGCAGGCCACCTGAGGCTGGCCGCGCCAATTCGCTGGCGTGAGCACACCGCTCGACTGGGCTCAGAGCCCTGCTGGATCGGGGTCAAGTCGTCGCGTCTGGTCGCTGATGGCTTGATCGCTGATGTGTTGATCGCTGATGGCTTGATCGAGCGGCTTGCCGCACCATGCGTGATCTGGAGAGGCAGCAGCAATGCAAACAGACAGCCGACTCATCAAGGATCTTGGTGCGGCACACACAATGACGGAACCTCATCAAGACAGACGTCCCAAAATCCGCCTCAACGCAAATCGCCCAAATCGCAAGAGCGAGCCCAGACCATTCTCTGTGAACACAATCAGCACCAAGACAAGGAAGCCGAGCAGAGGATGGAACCGCGCGATCGCATTGTCTACGGTCACACAATAAAGATAAAAAAGAGTAAATGAGCAGCGGACAGCCAGGACACGGTGAATTGCCCTTCTTGATTTTTGTTCGGCCTCTGGCATCCCGCACCTACCATGATCTCGCAGAGAAAATTTGTTCATGATGAGCAGCAC
>VGPQ01000338.1 GCA_016882555.1 Cyanobacteria bacterium M_surface_7_m2_040 | reverse complement strand
CGCCTCGAAGCGCTCGCTGCCGAGTGGAGCCGCCAGCGGATTCTCGAGGAGCTCTCGGATCTGGGGGTGCCGGCCTATTCGGGCAGTTGCGGCGAGGTGTATCTCGAGCAGAGCTTCCAGAGCGCGGGCCTGGCGCCCCAGCAGCCCTTGCCGGTGGCGCACGAGCTGGGCACCACGAGCCTGATGCTGCTGGTGCACCCCACCATCACCCCGGAGCAGATGGCTCAGATGGGCGAGCGGGTGAAGGCGGTGCTGGATCGCGCTGCGCGTTGAGCCTGTAGGCCTGCAGGCCGGCCAGCAGTACCCAGCCCAGCACGTTGTGGCGGCTGTCGAAGCTGGGAATGTCCCAGCCGTGCAGGCCGATGGTCACCAGGGTGGCCGCCAGCCAGGCGCGATCCAGGCCGCTGCTGGCCGCGATACCGGCGCGCCAGGCCCCAGCCAGCACCACAGCGATCAGCAGCAGAAACAGCCCCGCCGCCAGCCAGCCATGGCTGAGCACAAATTCCAGCGGCAGGTTGTGGCTGTGGTTGATGTAGGTGCCGGTCTTGGCTTCGTAGAGCAGGCGAAAGCCGTTTTCGCCATAGCCCAAAGGCGGCAGCTGATACAGAAACTGCCAGGCCCCATCCCAGAGGGCTTCGCGGCTGCGGTTGGCCAGGTTGACGGCCGCCTGCGGGTCGAGGACCTTGCGGGCCACCTTTTCCCACAGGGTGGCGGGAACCAGCAGCCGGCTCAGTTGTTGCAGCAGTGGCGGCGCGCTGCTCGATGCGGCCAACCACACCGCCCCCAGCCAGGTGATCGCCAGCGGGGCATACCAGCGCAGGCAGCGCCAGCCGAGCACCACTGGCACCACAAGCAGCGCCAGGCCGATGGCGTTGCGCGAGCCACTGAGCAGCAGGCTCAGGCCGATCAGCCCTGTGAGCACGGCGATGATCGCCTTGGATCCACGACTTTGGTTTTTCTCTGGTCGCTTGTCGCCCGTTCCGTTGCTTCCCAGCAGTAGCGCCAGGGCCAGGGGCCACACCATCACCAGCCAGGCCCCGCTCAGGTTCGGGTTTTCGAAAATCCCGGTGAACCGGGGCGTCACGGTGGGGTCGGCGTCGTGCAGAAACCAGATGAACAGCCCTCCCAGGCTCTGCCAGGGACCCCTCCAGCCAAACAGCAGCTGCAGCAGGCCGATGGCCAGCACCGGCACCGTGCCGCTCACGATCGCCACCGCTGCTCGCCGGCGCTGCTGGGCGCTGCTCAGGAAGCGCTGAAAGCTCCAGAAGGCCCAGATGAACGGGATCCAATTGGCCAGCCCCACCCAGGCCAGTTGGCCGCTGCGGGCGCCGATCGCCCCGATCAGCAGCAGCAGCACCAGGGCCAGCCAGCCAGCGCGTTCAACCCGCGGCGCCCGCTGCCAGCCACCGGGCTTGGAGCCGTTGGGGGTGAGCAGAGCCGCCAGCAGGGCCAGCCCGCCTAGCAGCGCTGAGCTCGGTAGCAGCACCAACCCCAGCAAAAACGCCTGGTCGGCCCTGTGCATCTTGAGCAGCTGGCGGTCAGCGGCAGTCAAAGGCTTTGGCTAACGCGGAAACTGGTGTGATGCGCGTTGAGCCGGTCACCCCCCCAAATTACGTGCTGGGTCGGCGTCTGGCCCTGATGGCCATGGACGCCGTGCTGATGGTGCTGGTGTTCTGGCTCACCTATCTGCTGCGCCTGTCGAATCCCTGGCCCTGGCAGCTGCAGGAGCAAATCTGGCTGTTGCTGCTGCTGGTGCCGGTGGGGGTGGCGGTCTTGTCGCTGAGCGGCTGGTACCAGGGGCTCACCCGCTATGCCGCGAGCCATTCGCTCTATGGCCTGCTGCCGCGCACGGCCCTGCTGCTGCTGATCGTGGCGCTGCTGCGCCCGGTATTCGGGCTGCCAGCGCCGCCACGCTCGTTTTGGTTGTTCTTCTGGTTCCTCTATTGCTGCACCGGCATCGGTGTGCGGGTGGTGCTGCGCGATCTGCTGCGGCTGGCCCTGGCCCGCAGCGGCACACCCCTGGCCAGTTGGCCCCGCTCCAGTGCAGGTGCACCCGATGCTCAGGCGGCGGGCCCGCGGCCGGTTGTGGTGTATGGCGCCGGCGAGGCCGGGTCGCGGTTGATTGACGCCCTGCGCTTTGATCCGCGCTGGAAGCTGGTGGCGGTCATCGACGATGACCCGTCACTGTGGATGTGGAGTCGCCGCCTGCAGGGCCTGCCGATCGCCTCGCCCGACCAGCTGCCGCAGTTGATCCGCCGTTATGGCCTGGAGGCTGTGTTGCTGGCCATTCCGAGTGCCGGCCGGGTGCGCCGCCGCGAGCTGGTCAACGAGCTGCGCGAACTGGGCCTTGAGGTGCTCACCATTCCCTCGCTTCAGGAGATTGCCTCGGGCCATGT
>VGPQ01000337.1 GCA_016882555.1 Cyanobacteria bacterium M_surface_7_m2_040 | reverse complement strand
CCGCCGGCGGGCTGATCGGCCTCACGGGGCGGACTCATGGCGATCACCACGGCGGCGTGCAGCAGCAGCATGGCGAGCCATCCCAGCGTCAGCCAGTTCAGATGCTGCCAGGGTTGGCGCAGCTCCTGAACGACCCACAGGCCGCTGTTGATCGCCGCAAACAGCGCCGCGTGCAGGGTCAGATTGACGATCCGCTCAAAGTGGCGGTAGGTCGGATCCTGGGGATTGGCGGGTCCGTACCAGCGGATAGGCATGGCGAGGCTTCAAGGAGCGATGCAGAGGGATGGAGGCAGAGGGATGGAGCGGGATGGATTTGACGGATGGGCCCTCGGTGCGCTGAAAATGGTGCCATGCGCTTGTAGCTCAGCGGATTAGAGCATCTGACTACGGATCAGAGGGTCGGGAGTTCGAATCTCTCCAGGCGCGTTGAATGAGGAGCCGCCCCATGGGGCGGTTTTTTTGTACTCACGATCAGCTCGGCAATGACGGCTGCAATGTCGGGGGGATGCTCCAGCAGGACGAGCCTGTGCGGCTCCACGCCGGCTTGGCTCCCCGCTGCCTTGGCCCGTCGCTGACGCTGCACATGGTTGTACACACAATCATCCGCAGCGGGCCACACAACCTCCCGGGGTCTGTGCCGCCGACGCCCGGTCCTTGTGCTGCCTACGATTGGGCGCTGTTTGTTGCACCATCGCCGATGACCGCCAGCAGCGACGCCCCGATCAACCAGCCGCTGGCCAGCGCTGATCCGATGCTCGCCGAGCTGATCGGCCGTGAAGAACGGCGCCAGGAGACCCATCTGGAGCTGATCGCCTCGGAGAATTTCGCCTCCCGCGCCGTGATGCAGGCCCAGGGCTCGGTGCTCACCAACAAGTACGCCGAGGGCCTGCCCGCCAAGCGCTACTACGGCGGCTGCGAGCACGTCGACGCGATCGAGGAGCTCACGATCGAGCGCGCCAAAGAGCTGTTTGGCGCTGCCTGGGCCAATGTGCAGCCCCATAGCGGCGCCCAGGCCAACTTTGCGGTGTTTCTGGCGCTGCTACAGCCCGGCGACACGATCATGGGCATGGACCTGAGCCATGGCGGTCACCTCACCCACGGCTCGCCGGTGAACGTCAGCGGCAAGTGGTTCAAGGTCGTGCAGTACGGCGTCGATCCCCAGACCCAGCAGCTCAATTTCGACACGATCCGCCAGCTGGCGCTTGAGCACAGGCCCAAGCTGATCGTCTGCGGCTACTCGGCCTATCCGCGCACCATCGATTTCAGCGGCTTCCGCGCCATTGCCGATGAGGTGGGCGCCTACCTGCTGGCCGACATGGCCCACATCGCCGGTTTGGTGGCGGCCGGGGTGCACCCCAACCCGGTGCCCGTGTGCGACGTGGTGACCACCACCACCCACAAGACCCTGCGCGGCCCCCGCGGCGGCCTGATTCTCTGCCGCGACGCCGACTTCGCCAAGCAGTTCGACAAGGCCGTGTTCCCGGGCAGCCAGGGCGGCCCACTCGAGCATGTGATCGCCGCCAAGGGCGTGGCCTTCGGTGAAGCGCTGCAGCCCAGCTTCAAGACCTATGCCCGGCAGGTGGTGGCCAATGCCCAGGCCCTGGCAGCCCGCATTCAGGAGCGCGGCATCGCTGTGGTGAGCGGCGGCACCGACAACCACATCGTGCTGCTCGATCTGCGCAGCATCGGCATGACCGGCAAGGTGGCCGATCTGCTGGTGAGCGATGTGCACATCACCGCCAACAAGAACACGGTGCCGTTTGATCCCGAGTCGCCGTTTGTGACCAGCGGCCTGCGCCTGGGCACCGCGGCGATGACCACCCGCGGCTTTGACGAGGCGGCCTTCCGCAAGGTGGCCGACGTGATCGCCGACCGGCTGCTCAACCCCGAGGATGGGGCGATCGAGCAACGTTGCCGCGAACGGGTGGCAGCGCTGTGTGAGCGCTTCTCCCTCTACAGCCAAGAACGTGCAGTTCAGCACGTCTGAAGCGCGTTGCCGCCCGTAACGTGGGCGCCAAAGGTCGTCGCCTGTGACGCTCGCCTACCACCCCAATGCAGCAGCGATGCTCAACTTTGCGGTGGCGGCGCTGCTCACTGCTCTGGTGGTGCCGATCGTGCGGCGCCTGGGCCTGGCCTACGGGCTGTTCGACACACCCGATCCCCGCAAGCAGCACACCACCGCGATGGTGCGTCTCGGCGGCATCGGCATCGTGCTCGGGTTCAGCCTGGCCCTGGCCATCACCTGGCGCTTCGGAGGGTTTGCTGAGCTCCCGCCCGACAAGGACCAGCTGATCTGGACCACCCTCGCCGGGGCCCTCTGCTTCTTTGTGATCGGTCTGGCTGACGATCTGTTTGCCCTGCCGCCGCTGCCACGCCTGGTGGGTCAGCTGCTGGTGGCGATGGCGGTCTGGAGCCAGGGG
>VGPQ01000336.1 GCA_016882555.1 Cyanobacteria bacterium M_surface_7_m2_040 | reverse complement strand
GTCGTCGAAGCGAATCAGCAGCGGCAGGCCCAGCCCGCGCCCCTGCAGCTCGCGCACCAGCTCCACCAGGTCGAGCGTCCCGCCCCGCTCCCCCTGGGGCTGCACCATCACGTGGCCGCGTTCGCTTACGCCGAAGTAGGGCTCCCCCCAGCGGTCGAGCCCGTAGAGGGCGGCGCCGTCGGCGGCGGTCCAGCTTGGGGCGGGCAACGGACCGGACTGGCAAGGAGGTCTTGAATTTAGAAGCGTCGCTGACAACCGTCTGAGGACTGCCTAGTAAGACGGGATCTGCCCGCGGCCGCTCCCCATGGCGTTGGACGTCTCGACCATGCCCGAAAGCGTGCTGCGTCGCTGGCGCTGGTTGCTGCTGGTCGGCTGGTTGTTGCTGATCGCGTCGCTATTGCTGCCGGCCCTGACCCTGCCCGAGGCCTGGACGCCGCGGTGCGCGGCCGGGGCACCACTGCCCTGTGAGCTGCACCGCCAACCCGGCAATCGCCTGTTCTGGGGCGCGGTGGTGCCCAGCGGCGTGTTGCTGATCGGTGTGGTCAGCCACGAGCTCTGGCGCCGCATCTGCCCGCTGGCTTTTGTGTCCCAGCTGGCCCGCGCCCTGGGCTGGCAGCGCACTCGCCCCGGCAAGGGTGGTCGGCCCGAGGTGGTCAAGGTCGAGAGCGACTCCTGGTTGGGACGGCACCACGTCGAACTGCAGTGGTCCCTGCTGATCGCCGGCCTCTGCCTGCGGCTGCTGGGTGTGAACAGCAGCCCCCTGGGCCTGGCGGCCCTGCTGCTGCTGACCCTGATCGCCGCGGTGATGGTGGGCTGGGCCTACGGCGGAAAGGCCTGGTGCCAGTACATCTGCCCGATGGGGCCGGTGCAGACCGTGCTGACCGGTCTGCGGGGCCCCCTGGGCAGTACCGCCCATTGGGGCGCCAGCTCGCGCATCACCCAGTCGATGTGCCGCACGATCGCCGCCGACGGACGCGAGCAGAGCGCCTGTGTGGCCTGCCAGGCCCCGTGCATCGACATCGATGCCGAGCGTGCCTTCTGGCAAACCAGCCGCGGCAAGCGTGGGCTGCGTTGGGCCTGGTTCAGCTACCCCGGGCTCGTGCTGGCCTTCTTCTGGCTGATGGAGGAGACCGTCGATGGCTCCGATCTGCTGGTCGATCCAATCGGTTACCTGCGTTCAGGGGCCTGGGCCTTCGATGCGGGGCTGGCGCAGCGGGCCTGGCTACCCTTGGAGCCGGGGCAGCCATTGCCGCGGCTGCTGTTGATTCCGCTGGCCCTGACGCTGGCTGCCGCGTTGTCGGTGTGGCTGTTCGGCGCGCTGGAAACGGGGCTGGAGCGTCTGTATCGGCGCCAAGGGCAGAGCGAACCCCAGGACCGGGCCCTGTTGCACACGCGCCTGCTGGCGACGTTTGCGGCGATTAACACCTTCTTCTGGTTTGTGGATCCCCTGCAGGGCGCCCTGGGCCTGAACGGGGGGCAGCTGCTGCGTTCGTTGGTGCTGACCTTGACGGCGATCGCCCTGTTTCGCAGCTGGTCGCGCGATCAGGCCACTTACCGGCGTGAGAGCAGCAGCGAGAGCCTCAGGCGCCAGTTGCACGACCTGCCTGGCCTGGACGCAGCCCTCGATGGACGCTCACTCGAGGCCCTGTCGCCTGTCGAGGTCTACACGTTGGTGAAGGCGTTGCCGGCGGTGGGGCGGCAGCAGGCCGCCGGCGTGTATCGCGGGGTCATGGCTGAGATGCTGCGCAGCGGCCGGCTCGAGAGGGCGGCGGCCCTGCTGGAGCTGCAGGACCTGCGCGATGCCCTGTGCCTGGAGGATGCCGATCATCATGCGGCTGTTCGTCTGCTGGCGGCTGAGCAGCCCGAGCTGCTGCAGCACGATCGCCTGCAGCGCCAGCGCGATGAGCTGCGGCGCGAGGCAGCTGCCGAAGCCATTGAAGAGCTGTTGCGACAGGCCGACCTGGCGGTGCTCGATCCGGCTCGGCTCTCCCCGGCCCAGGCGGCTCGCCTCGAGCAGATCGCCGAGACCAGTGGTCTCGCGGGCGACTCTTGGCAGGAGTTGCTGCAGAGCTTCGGTCCCTCGGGAGAGCTGGAGCAGCAACGGCTCGCCGGTCTGCGGGACCGCTGGCTGCTTGAAACGAGCCTGCAGCAGCCCTTGGCCCAAGCGGCGGTGGCGGATCCCTTGCTGCGGCCACTGCTGCAGGTGCTGCGTCAGCGCGCCGCGGACCTGCAGGCTGAGCTGCAGGAGCGTCTCTCAGCGGCAGGGCTGCCGCCTCTGCCGGCAGCCCATGACCCTCAGAGCACTGAGCGGCCCGGGCTGGGGCAGGTTCTCGAAGGCCTGTGGCGGGACCCCGATCCCGACACAGCGGGTTGGGTGCTGATGCTCGCCCGTGAGCGGGACCCCGAGCTGGCGGCTCGTTT
>VGPQ01000335.1 GCA_016882555.1 Cyanobacteria bacterium M_surface_7_m2_040 | reverse complement strand
AGCGCAGCAGGGTGGTGATGCCCGCCATGAAATCGTTGATGTCCGGCACGTGGGCGAGCACGTTGTTGGCCACCACCAGATCGGCTCCCCCCTGCACCGCTCCGCCCTCGCCCACCAGCTCCTCGGCCAGGCACTGCCCGAGGAAGCGCTCCAGCGTGGGAACGCCGCGCTCGAGGGCCAGCTGGGCGGTGGAGTGGGTCGGTTCGATTCCCAGGCAGGGGATGCCCCGCGCCACCACGTACTGGAGCAGATAGCCATCGTTGCTGGCCAGTTCCACCACCCGGGAGTCCCCATCCAGGCCCAGGCGCGCCACCGCCGCCTCCACATAGCGCTCGGCGTGCCGGCACCAGCTGCTTGACATGCTGGAGAGGTAGGCGTAGTCGGCGGAGAACAGGGCTTCCGCGGGCGCGTGGGCGGGCAGCTGCATCAACCAGCAGCTGGTGCAGAGGTACACCTGCAGTGGGTAGGTGATCTCCGCCTGGCTCAGTTGATCGGCATGCAGATAGGCATTGCTCGGCGGCTGGTGACCGAGGTCGATCACCGGTTGGTGTAGGGAGGCGCCGCAGTGCCGGCAGGAGTGGGTGGTCATCGTCAGAGCGGGCCGGTGGGGGCGCCTGGCTTCATCGAGGCCGCACGCGTGCAGACCCGCCATCCGAGACCCCACCCCAGGAGCCCTGTAAAGGTAAACGGATGTACGCCTGACGTAAATGGATTTACGTTTTTTCGCTGCTGGGCGCCGCGGGGCGTCGGGCCGGCAGTCGCAGCTCGGCCCGCAGGCCGCCCCCCGGTGCCTCCAGCAGATTCAGGCGTCCCTGGTGGTCGAGGCAGAAGCGCTCCACGATTGCCAGGCCGAGCCCACGGTGCCGCTGGCGCTGGCGGTCATGGCTGCGGCTGGGCCCCGGCATCGCCAGCAGGGTCTCGGTGGGGATGCCGGGGCCGTGGTCGTCCACCCGCACGAGCACCCCGTCCCCCTGGCGCACCGCGCTCACCACCACGGGCGCGGCCCCATGTTCCAGAGCGTTGTCGATCAGGTTGTTGAGGGCCCGCTCGAACCCGTCCGGGTCCAGGTCGACCAGCAGGCGGGGCACCCGCAGCTGGATCGCCCGCGAGGCATGGCTGGCCGCGATCCGGCCGCAGAGGTCGTCGAGGGCGCAGGTCTGGCGGCGCTCCGGCGGCAGATCTTGCTCCCCCAGCAGGGCCAGCTGGTCGGTGAGGGTGCGCAGCCGCTCGAGATCATGGGCCATTGCCTGGGCAATCGCCGCGGGTTCGCCCTCCAGGCGTTCGCACAGCAATTCCGTGCGCAGCATCAACCGGGCATGGGGGCCCCCGAGGTCGTGGGTGAGGCCGTGCAGCAGTTGCCGTCGGGCTCGGCCCGTGTTGTTGATCCGCTCCAGCAGGCGGTTGATCCGCAGGCTCAGCAGCCGGATCGGCCCGATGCCCTCCTCCGGCAGCAGGGGTAGGGGCCCCGCTGAATTCTGTTCACTCAGCCGCTGCAGCATCAGGGACAGGGGCCGCTCCACCTTCGCCCGCAGAAACAGCACCAGGCCGCCGAAGCCCCCCACCACGATCACCAGGATCCGCAGCAGGGGCAGGTACCAGATGCTGTTGCTCAGCCGCTCCGATTGGTAGAGCCAGAGCACCTGGCCCTGGGGGTCTCGGCTCCTGAGCCGGACCCAGTGCCCGCCCCAGGGATCCTGCAGGGGGGGCTGGTCGCGAACAATGTGGCGCTCGAGCCTGAAGTCGCGGCGCATGGCCTCCTGCACCAGCCGATCGAACCGGCTGGGGGTCATGGTCTGCGATTGCCCCAGGTCCGGATCCCGGCGGATCACCACCCCGGTGGGCAGCGCATCGAGTGGGCGGGTCTGCAGCACCGCCTCCACCAGCTCCACCTGCTTGCTCAGGCGCAGCGCGCTCTCGCCCACGATCCGGGGCTCGAGCAGCAGCCGCATCCCCACCAGCAGGCCCAGGTAGCCCACCATGCCTCCCCCCACCAGGCTCGCCAGCAGCAGCAGCCAGTCGACGCTGGTGAGCCGGGCTCGGCGCGTTGGCATCGCTTCAGCCTCCGCCTGGGGCCAGCTGCCGCACCGCGGCCGTGAGCCGATAGCCCTGGCCGCGCACCGTCTCGATCATCTGATCCCCCGGATGCAACTCCAGTAGCAGGCGCCGCAGGCGCGAGAGGCGTACGTCGATGCTGCGGCTCTGCTGGGCATCCACCAGGCTGCCACTGGCCTGGCCCAGCTCCTGACGGCTCACCACCTCCCCGGCGCGGCTGCACAGCAACTGGAGCAGGGCCACGTCGCCGCGGGAGAGGTCCTGGCCCACGCCATCGGCCCGTCCCACCCAGAGCCGTTCGGGATCGAGGCGCAGATCCCCCAGCTGCCAGGCCTGATCCGGCAGGGGCACTGCTACCGCTGCACCTGCC
>VGPQ01000334.1 GCA_016882555.1 Cyanobacteria bacterium M_surface_7_m2_040 | reverse complement strand
CAACCGCAGGATGGGTGCATCGCCCAGCCCCACCTGCACCACCAGGGTGGAGGTGATGGCCGCCACCAGCACCGCCCGCAGGCTGGGCCGCCCCCCCAGGCCGCTGAAACTGCCTTCAAAGGCAAAGAAGACACCGGCGATCGGGGCCTTGAAGCCGGCCGCCAGGCCTGCCGCCACCCCGGCGGCCACCAGGGCCTTCTGGTTCTGGGGAGGCAGCCCGGCCTTGAGCGCCAGCCACAGCCCCAGGTTGCCGCCCGATTCGACGCTGGGCCCCTCGGGACCCAGCGACGCCCCGCTGCCCAGGCTGAGCGAGGCGGTCAGCAGCCGCAGCCACGGCACCTTGGGGCCGGCCGGCATGTCGCCGTCGGCCATCGCCATCAGGCTCGGCAATCCCGGACCCAGGTCGCCGAGCCAGCGGCGCAGCACCCCCACCAGGGCCCCACCGAGGGTGGGCACCACCAGCACAGGCCACAGGCTCAGCCAATCCGGCACCTGCAGGCTCGGCAACGGCGGCGGCTCGGGCGGCGGCGGTGGCGGCGGCAGCAGTCCCAGGCCGCCCAGGCCCACCTGCAGCAGCTGGTGCAGGGGTGTGCCGGGCAGGGCCGGGGGCGGTGGCGGCGGTGGCGGTGGTGGCGCCAGCTCCAGCGGATGCAGGGGGCTGCGCCCGATCGTCAGCAGGCCCTCCACAAAGGGGCCGAACAGAAACGTGTTGATGAACCCGAGCAGTTCGTGAAACCCCACCACCGCCAGGCCCGTGAGCACCCCCAGCAGGGCAGCCCAGGCCAGCAGATTCCACTGGAACGGTGGGGCCTGAAGCTCGCCGTCAGGCCTCTGGGCGAACGGTTGCAAAGATCTCCTCCAGGATGTCCCCGGCACCCTGGGCCTTCAGCTTGTGGGCCAGGGCCACGCCGATGGCTTCGGGATCCTGTTGATCGCCGCGCTGCTCGTCGCGGATCAGACGCACCCCATCGAGACTGGCCACCATGCCGGTGAGCACGAGCGGGGCGCTGTCGCCCTCGCCGTCAAAGCGGGTGTTGACACCGATCGGCACCTGGCAGCCGCCCTCCAGCTCGCGCAGGAAGGCCCGCTCCGCCAGGCAGCGGCGGGCCGTGGGCGTGTGCTCGAGCACCTTGATCTGGGCCAGCACGGCGGCGTCGCCGTCGCGGCATTCGATCCCCAGGGCCCCCTGGCCCACGGCATGCAGTGAGATCGAGGGGTCGATCAGCTCGTGGATGCGATCGCCCAGGCCCAGGCGTCCCAGGCCGGCGGCCGCCAGGATCAGGCAGTCGAATTCGCCACTGTCGAGCTTCTCGAGCCGGGTGATCACGTTGCCGCGCACGTCCTTGAACGTCAGGTGCGGAAAGTGGTGGCGCAACTGGGCCAAGCGCCGCAGCGAGCTGGTGCCCACCACAGCTCCCTCTGGGAGGGTGGCCAGGGTCTTGTCCTTGTGCCTGGCATGCACCACCAGGGCATCGGCCGGGTCTTCCCGCTCGGTGATGCAACCCAGCATCAACCCCTCGGGCAGGTTGGTGGGCAGGTCCTTGAGGCTGTGGACGGCGATATCGGCCTGGTCCACCAGCATCTGTGCTTCGAGCTCCTTGGTGAACAGGCCCTTGTCGCCGATCTTGGCCAGGGCCACATCCAGGATCTTGTCGCCCTGGGTGGCCATCGCTTCGATGCTGATCGCCAGGCCTGGGTGGGCCTTGGTCAGTTCATCGCGCACCCAGTGGGTCTGCACCATGGCCAGCTGGCTGCGGCGGGAGGCAATGCGCAGTGGGGAGCTGGTCATCAGAAACGTTCGCAAGCAGCGCTGCTGCCCAATCACAGCCGCTCAGCCTAGGCACCGGTGGTCGCGCTCAGGCCCAGATGGGCTAAGTCGTGATCAGCCGTCGTGATCAGCCGGCCCGATCAGTTGTCGCCATCGCGGAACAGGTCCAGCGGCAGCGGTCCCCAGGTGTCCTCAGCCTCGGGGTTGGCCACGCTGTGGCCCGTGATCAGGATCCCCTCGCCCAGTCCGGGTTCCGGCCGCAGCAGGAAGCGCCCCGTGTTCTGGTTGCCCTTGAGAAAGGCCGGTCCGCTCACATCGTTGGGGTGGGCGCTCGCCGGGTCGAGCTCCAGGGGGCGCCAGCCGAGGGCCGTCTCACAGGAGCCGAGGGCCGCTGTGGCCGCGGCACCGCTGGCCGCCATGACCCCGATTGTGAACCAGTCGCAGGCTGCCAGGCGAGGCCCCAGCTCAGAGAGCAGAGCCTGGCGAAGCTCAGGGCTGAGTGGGGGGGCGGAGCGCAGGCCGCGCAGCTCGTCAAGGGTGCAGGTCATCTAGGGAGTGTTCCACACGAAGCGTGAGGAGGCGGCGTAGTTCCAGACGAACACCACGATGATGCCGGCGAGCTGGGCCCAGAGCGTGTCGCGGGCCACGAAGCTG
>VGPQ01000333.1 GCA_016882555.1 Cyanobacteria bacterium M_surface_7_m2_040 | reverse complement strand
TGCCGAAGCCGTCTGCTGGCTTGGGATCGCCGAGGTTGCGGCGCACCAGAGCGGGCACTGAACCCGGGAAGCCACCGAGACCCAGCCCAGCCCAGAGGCAGCCCCCATAGAGTTGGCGCACCAGCAGCGCCTTCGTGGATACCCGTGCCTTCAAGCGTTCCCTGCACCATTCGGAGCGCTACAACCGCCGCGGCTTCGGCCTGGGCGAGGAGGTGGCCGGCACGCTCGAGCAGGCCTACCAGAGCGATCTGGTCGCCGAGCTGCGCGCCAATGGCTACGCGCTGCGCGACGGTCGGCTCACGGTGCGGCTGGCCGAGGCCTTTGGCTTCTGCTGGGGTGTGGAGCGGGCCGTGGCGATGGCCTACGAGACCCGGCGCCATTACCCCAGCGAGCGCATCTGGATCACCAACGAGATCATCCACAACCCCTCGGTCAACACCCATCTGCGTGAGATGAACGTGCAGTTCATCCCGGTGGAGCAGGGGGTGAAGGATTTCTCCGAGGTGGCCGGAGGCGATGTGGTGATCCTGCCGGCCTTCGGCGCCACCGTGCAGGAAATGCAGCTGCTGAGTGAGCGGGGCTGCCACATCGTCGACACCACCTGCCCCTGGGTGTCGAAGGTGTGGAACACCGTCGAAAAGCACAAGAAAGACGCCTTCACCTCGATCATTCACGGCAAGGTGAAGCACGAGGAAACACTGGCCACCAGCAGCTTCGCCGGCACCTATCTGGTGGTGCTCGACCTGGCCGAAGCGCAGATGGTCTGCGACTACATCCTGGCCAGCGAACAGGGAGGTACCCCCAGCAGCGAGCAACGGGCAGCCTTCATGGCCCGTTTCGCCAAGGCCTGCTCACCGGGCTTCGATCCCGACCGCGACCTGATCCGCCTGGGCGTGGCCAATCAGACCACCATGCTCAAGAGCGAAACCGAAGAGATCGGCCGGCTGTTCGAGCGCACCATGCTCCGGCGCTACGGACCGGCCGAGCTCAACCAGCACTTTCTGGCCTTCAACACCATCTGCGACGCCACCCAGGAGCGGCAGGATGCGATGTTCGCCCTGGTGGATGAGCCCCTCGATCTTCTGGTGGTGATCGGCGGCTACAACTCCTCCAACACCACCCACCTGCAGGAGATCGCCGTGAGCCGCGGCATCCGCTCCTTCCACATCGACACGCCGGAGTGCATTGGCCCCGGCAACCGCATCACCCACAAACCCCTGGGCGGCGATCTGGAGACGGTGAACGACTTTCTGCCGGCTGGGCCGATCCGCGTCGGCATCACCTCCGGCGCCTCCACGCCGGATCGGGTGGTGGAAGATGTGATCCGCCAGCTGATCACGCTCAGCAAAGCCTGACGCGAGGCACGCCCCCGGGGCGCATCCGACCCAGTGGCTTTACATTTGATTCACAGTTGGCCGGATCACCGGCATCCGGGAGCTCCAGCCGTTGGCAGCCCTTTCAATGCCCAGCTCGGTTCCCGGCTCCCTCGGCGCCTCTGCGGATCTTGAGCGCGTGTTGAGCTCACCCGGCCAGAGCCTGCGCCATAGCGACGACCCGCGGGTGCGCTGCTACGGCAGCACCTTTGCCGATCTGATGGAGATGCGGGCCCCGGCGGCGGTGGTCTCGGCCTATCTCGACCGCCACGAAGGCTGGTTTCGCCGTTGTGCGGCACCGATGCAGGTGCTGCCCCTGGGCGGGTCGCTCAATGGCTATGCCCTCACCCTGGGGCGCTTCGGCAACTTCGGTTTCGAAGTGGAGCCCACCATCGGCCTGGAACTCCTGCCCCAGGCGCAGGGTGTCTACCGCATCGTCACCGTGCCGCTGCCGCCAGAGCAGGCCAGCGCCAGCCTGCAGGCCCTCTACGACGTTGACTTCAACGCCTCGCTCGAGCTCGACGAACTCGAACCGGGCCAGGCCAGCGTGCACGCCGCCGCCCATCCAGGGCCTGGCGAAGCTGAGGGGGCGGCACCAAGCGAGGCGGCTCCAAGCGCGCTGGATGGCGCCCCGTTGACCACGGTGCGTTGGCAGCTCGATCTGAAGGTGTGGATCACGCTGCCCGGGGTGATCACCCTGCTGCCCGACAACCTGGTGCAGAGCAGCGGCGACCACCTGCTCAGGCAGATCGTGCGGCAGATCTCACGCCGCCTGACCTGGAAGGTGCAGGAAGATTTCCACGCCAGCCATGGCCTGACCTGCCCGCCGCGGCGCCGAGCCCAGTTCTGAGCTCAGGTCAGTGACCCGTCAGGTACTGGGTGAGGTGTCAGGAGAGGCCTCAGGTCAAGCCGGACGGTTCTCCCAGATCTTGGCCACGATCTGCATGCCGCTGACCGCCTGCCAGAGAAACAGGGTCATCAGCCCCATGTTGAGCCCCACATGGGCTTTGCGGGCGATCAGATTGCCCTGCTGAATCAACGGAATCAGCGCCACCGCCAGGGCC
>VGPQ01000332.1 GCA_016882555.1 Cyanobacteria bacterium M_surface_7_m2_040 | reverse complement strand
AACTTGGCGTGGATGGAGTCGAGCCGGTCCAGGCTGCGCTTGAAGCGCTCCACTTTGTGGGCCTGGCGCAGCATCGCCGTGAGCAGGCCGCGCATCAGTTGCAGCACCCGCTGCTCCAGTTCGAACACCCGCGTGCCGGGGCCGCCCAAGCGCCGGTGGGCCAGGGCCAGGCCCCAGACGCATTGGATCGAATACACGCAGTCGCGCACCCAGGCATCGCCGTAGTTGCCATGCACGGTGTGGGCGGTGCTGGCCGGTAGCAGACCGGTGATCGGGTGCTGGCGGGCCAGCAGCACCTGCTCGATCTGGGCATCGATCGCCTGCAGCAGCTGCCAGCTGTGCGGGTCAGCGGTGCTGGGGACCGCCGCCGGGGGCGGCAACCCCTGACCTCGGGTGGATGGGGTCCCGGAGATCGGCGGCATGGCGGCAAACGGGACAGCCATAGATTCTCTCCTGCCCCGGCACCCCCCATGGCAGCAACCGCCACCGATCACCAGCGGACCCGTGTTCTGGGGGTGCCCGTCGACGTCTGCCCGGATGTGCTGGCCCGTGCCGTGGCGCTGCAGGCGGACTCAGGCGGCCAGATCGTCACCCTCAATGCCGAGATGACGATGGCGGCGCTGGCCGATCCAGCCCTGGGGGCCGCGATCGAGACCGCGTCGCTGGTGATTCCCGATGGTTCCGGCGTGGTCTGGGCCCTCGGCCGCCAGCGGCTGCGGGTGCGGCGCAGCCCAGGGATCGAGTTGGCCTGGTCCTTGCTTGAGACGGCCCAGCAGCTGGGCTGGCGGGTGGCCCTGGTGGGCGCTTCGCCGGCGGTGATGGAGGCGCTGCTGCAGCGGCTGGATGTCCAGTTGCCGCGGCTGCAGCTGGTGTTTCACGCCCACGGCTACCAGAGCGCCGAGGCCTGGCCCGAGCTGGAGCGGCAGCTGCTGCAGGCTCGCCCCGATCTGGTGCTGGTGGCACTGGGGGTGCCGCGTCAGGAAACCTGGGTCGCCGGTCTGGCACCCCGCCGCTCGGGCCTGTGGATGGGCGTCGGCGGCAGCTTCGATGTCTGGGCCGGCGTCAAGCAGCGGGCACCGCGCTGGATGTGCCGCCTGCAGATCGAATGGCTCTACCGGCTCGTGCAGGAACCGCAGCGTTGGCGGCGCATGCTGGCGCTGCCCGCCTTTGCCTGGGCCGTGCTCAAGGGCGGTTGAGACTTTTGGCGCTGGATCAGCGGAAGCCGACTGAGGCCTGCCACACAAACGCCAGCAGCAGGAAGAACAGCGGAATGATCGGCAGGATGTCGACCAGGGGGCCGAAGGCCTGGTAAGCCTCGGGCAGCTGGGCCAGGGTCTGCAGGGCGTAGGAAGCCATCCCCAGGGTTCACGGGTTGCGTGAGGCGGACGCTACCACGTGTGGGCCGCCTCCGAGCCCGCTTCCCAGGGAGCGAAATCCTCTGCAAAACAGCCTTCGCTGATGGCTCGGGCCATGGCGCTGGTGAAGCGCAGGAGGGTGGTGATGTTGTGCAGGCTCAGCAGGCTGCGGCCCAGCATTTCGTCGGCCCGGATCAAGTGGTGCAGGTAGGCGCGGCTGTGCTGGCGGCAGGCCAGGCACGGGCAGCTGGCATCGAGTGGTGTGTGGTCGCGTTTGAAGCGGGCGTTGCGCAGGTTCCAGCGCTCGCCTCCCACAAGGGCGCTGCCGTGGCGCCCCAGCCGCGTTGGCAGCACGCAATCAAACAGATCAAAACCCTGGGCCACGGCGATCGCCATTTCGCGCAGGCTGCCCACCCCCATCAGGTAGTGGGGTTTGGCTTCGGGCAGCAGCGGCCCCAGCTGGCGCACGATGCGGTGCATCTCCTCGGCCGGTTCGCCCACGCTCACCCCGCCCACGGCGATGCCGGGCAGGTCCAGGGCGGCCACCACCCGCGCTGATTCGGCCCGCAGATGGGCATAGCAGCCCCCCTGCACGATCCCAAACAGGGCCTGATCGGCCTTGTTGTGACAGGCGGCGCAGCGCTCGAGCCAGTGGTGGGTGCGGCGGCAGGCGGCCGCCACCTCGCTTTCGCTGGCGGGGTAGGGGGGGCATTGGTCAAAGGCCATGGCCACATCGGCCCCCAGGGCCATCTGGATCGCCATGGCGCGCTCGGGGGTGAGTTCAATCCGCGAGCCGTCCCGCGGCGAGCGAAACACGACGCCGTCGTCGTTGATGCGGTTGATCGCCCCCAGGCTGAACACCTGGAAGCCGCCCGAGTCGGTGAGCAGGGGCCCCTCCCAGGCCATGAAGCGGTGCAGGCCGCCGGCTTCGGCCACCACGTCTTCGCCCGGTTGCAGGTGCAGATGGAACGTGTTGGCCAGCACCATCTGGGCCCCGGTCTCGGTCAGCTGCGGCGTGCTGATGCCCTTGACCGTGGCGGCGGTGCCCACCGGCATGAACCGCGGCGTTTCGACCACGCCGTGG
>VGPQ01000331.1 GCA_016882555.1 Cyanobacteria bacterium M_surface_7_m2_040 | reverse complement strand
TGAGCAGCTCGTAGAGCAGAGGTAGGAACAGAAACCGGTCCTGGGGCTCGATCAGCAGGATCGGCGGATGACCATGGCTCTCGGCCAGGGCTAAAGCGGTGTAGAGCCCACCGAAGCCGCCCCCCACGATCACGGTGGGGGCGCAGGCCGCGGCGCTTGGGCTGGTGGCTGTCATGGTGCGGCCCCCGCGCTGCGCCTGGGAACCCTAACGACGGGCGCGACTGAAGGGTGATGATGGTCGGATGCTCTCTGCTCCTGCCGCTGCCCTGCCTGCCGATCGACACGGCCAGCCGGTTGATCAGGAGCAGGCCCGTGCGCTGCTGGCGCCGCTGACGCCCCAGGAGCGTCTCGCCTGGGCCCAGGGCGTGTTTGGCAAGCGTCTGGCCCTGACCACCAGTTTCGGCATCCAGGCGGCCGTGCTGCTGCACATGGTCAGTGAGCTGGGGCAGCGCAGCGGCCAGCCGGTGCAAGTGATCTGGGTGGACACCGGATACCTGCCGCCAGAGACCTATCACTACGCCGATCAACTCAGCGAGCGGCTGCAGTTGACACTGCACATCGCCCAGGCTGCGATCAGTCCGGCCCACATGGAGGCGCGCCATGGACGCCTGTGGGAAACCGGTGAGCTGGCGGATCTGGAGTTGTATCACCGCCTCCGCAAGGTCGAACCCCTGGACCGGGCTTTCGAGGCCCTGCAGGTCAGCTGCTGGGCCAGCGGTGTGCGCGGTAGCCAGACCGACCACCGGCGTGCGATGCAGGCCCTCGACCCCGTGCGTGGACGCTGGTCGCTGCGGCCGCTGCTGAGCTGGAGCAAACGCGACGTGTATTACTACATGCAGGAGCACGGGCTGCCCCAGCATCCCCTGTTTGAGCAGGGGTATTCGACGGTGGGCGACTGGCACTCCAGCGCCCCCGACGATGGCGGCGCCAGCGGCCGGGCCACCCGCTTCGGCGGCCTCAAGCAGGAGTGCGGCATTCACCTGCCAGGCCTGATGGGCGAGGGCATCTGAGGTGAGCGCAGGCGGGGAAGCCCGCTGGTTGCTGGTGGGCAACAGCCGCTGGCACTGGGCTGCCGATCAGGGCTGCGAACGCCGCTACTGGAGTGAGCGTCCCGAGCCGAACCTGCCGCAGCAGCCCCAGGGATGGGCGGCGGTGGGACAGGTGTCGGCGCAGCTCGAACCAGGCCGTCGTGTGACCCTGGCCCAGGTGCCGCTGCTGGATGCGCCCCCCTGGCTGGGCATTGACCGGGCCCTGGCCGGCTACCAGGCCTGGTGCCGCTCGGGAACATCGGTGTTGGTGGCCGATGCCGGCACCGCCCTCAGTCTGACGCGGGTGGATGGCCAGGGCCGGTTTGCCGGCGGCCGGCTCATGGCCGGTGCGGCGCTGCAGCTGCAGGCGCTGCACCGGGGCACCCAGGGCCTGCCCGCCCTGCCCCCCGAGCAGGGCCTCTTGCTGGCGGCCGCTGATGCAGAGGCTTGGCCCTCAGACACCAAAGCGGCGATGGCCTGTGGGGTGCTGCAGGGCCTGGCGGGAGCCCTGCAGCGGGCTGCCATGCAGCTCGCCGCCCACGACAGCGGCGTGCAGTTCTGGCTCACCGGTGGGGATGGGCCGGTGCTGGCGCCATTGCTGCAGCAAACCGAGCCGGGTACTGCTCGGCCGTTGTGGCGGTTTGATCCGGGCCTGTGCCTCGACGGTCTGGCCCGGGTGGCGAGCCTCAGCTGAGGCCCAGATCCTGGAGGATGTCGTCGGCCATGGTCTCGGCTTTGACCTTGGTGTAGGCCTGCTCGATGCGGCCCTCGGCGTCGACCACGAAGGTGTGGCGCATCATGCCCATGTACTCCTTGCCCATGAATTGCTTGAGGCCGTAGCTGCCGTAGGCCTCAGCCACGGCGCACGGTTCGGGGTCGGTGAGCAGCGTGAACGGCAGGTCGTATTTGGCGATGAATTTGCCGTGGCTGGCGGCGCCGTCTTTGCTGATGCCCAGCACCGCGATGTTGTGCTTGCTGAAGGCACTCCACTGGTCGCGGAAGTTGCAGGCTTCCTTGGTGCATCCCGGGGTGTCGTCCTTGGGATAGAAGTAAATGACCACCCGCTGTCCGCGGAACTGGCTCAGCTGAACGGCCTGGCCGTTCTGATCGTTGAGCGAGAACTCGGGTGCGGGATCGCCGTCCTGCAGGGCCATGGTGGGGCGCCATCACAATGGCGAGAGCCTAGGGGCCCCCTTGCCATCGCCGCAGCTCTGGTTTGTGCCACCGGCAGTGCCGCAGGCCGAGCCCGTTGGCCTGCGGCATTCCTGGCTGTCGGACCAGGAGCGCGTTTGGGGGGAGGATCTCCCCCCCCTGCGGCGTGGGCTGTATTGCCGCAGTCGCGCCGCCATGCGGCGCCTGCTGGGCGAGGTGCTGGGTCTGGCGCCACGGCAGGTGCCGCTGCACAGCCCGCCCG
>VGPQ01000330.1 GCA_016882555.1 Cyanobacteria bacterium M_surface_7_m2_040 | reverse complement strand
AGCGGTTCAGCGGCCTCGATGTAGCCGTAGCCCGTTTCCGGGGCGGTGGGCACGATGCCGAAGGTCACCAGCTGGCCGGCTTCCGCGGCGGCCATCCCCGCTTCCACCGCCGAGCGGAAGCCGGCGGCGTTCTGAATCACATGGTCAGCGGCGAGCACCAGCAGCAGAGGGTCGTCGCCGTGGGCGGTGGCCTGCAGGGCTGCCACCGCTACCGCCGGCGCGGTGTTGCGGCCCATCGGCTCCAGCAGGATCGCGGCCGGCTCCACGCCGATCTGGCGCATCTGCTCGGCCACGATGAAGCGGTGGTCTTCGTTGCAGATCAATAGCGGCGATTGAAGGCCTTTGATGCCCTCAAGCCGTTGATGGGTTTGCTGCAGCAAGGTTTCATCGCCCTCGCCCGCAAGCGCCCAGTACTGCTTGGGATAGGTGGCGCGCGACAGGGGCCAGAGCCGGGTGCCGGTGCCGCCGCAGAGGATTACGGGAACGAGAGCGGTCATGGGCGGGCTGGGCGCAGCGGCAGCGTCTGTGCGTGCAGCTATTCCAACCCAAGGCCGGTTCACGGCCAAGCCATCCCCCGCACTGTCCAGAATTCTGTACAGATTGTCCGTTATTGCGGACGGTGCGGAACTGGTCCTATCGCGCCCTCTAGTTGCTGTCGGGGTCGGACGCATCCGCAGCATCAGGCCCGGTGTTGGCGCCCAGCTCCAGCAAGCCCGGCGGCGGGGTGATCCCGATCCAGCCCGCCTGCAGCTCCACAACGGGCACGATCGCTTCCACAAACGGAATCCACAGCGGCGCACCGCCGCCGCTCGGCTCCACCTCCAGCAGATCGTTGCCGGCGTGGATGAGGTCTTTCACAGTGCCAATGCAGCGGCCGCTGGGCTGGCTGGTGGCGTCGTCAGCGCCCTCCAGGAGCCGTACCTCCAGCCCCACCAGATCAAGGAGGTGAAATTCGCCCTTCGCCAGCTTGGGCCGATCCGCTGCGGGCACCAGCAGCTCCTGGCCCACCAGTGCTTCCGCGCTGCTGCGGTCGTTCACCCCTTCCAGGCGGATCACAAACAGCTCTTTGCCCGGCAGCTGACGGCCACTGAGCAGCTCAACCTCCGTGGCGGCGGCAGCTTCTCCCCGACGCCCCTGGGCCGGGCGCAGCCAACGGCGCCCCGGATGGGTGAAGCGCTCGGGGAAGTCGCTGAGGGGATTCACGCGCAGTTCGCCGCGCAGCCCCTGGGCCGCCACAACCCGGCCAACCACCAGCAGCTCTTGGTTTTGCTCCTGCGCCATGGGCCCACGCCGCACCGTCAGCCTCGATAATGGCCCCGCACCCGTGCCGCACCCATGGCTGAAACCCTGCCGATCCTGCCGGGCTCCACCGTGGTGGTGCGCGATGCCACCTCCATTTACAACGGCTACCAGGGCTTTGTGCAGCGCATCAGTGGCCGCAATGCCGCCGTGCTGTTTGAAGGCGGCAACTGGGACAAGCTGGTGACGATGCCCCTCAACATCCTCGAGCAGGCTTGAGCGCCTGCAGAGCGGCTCGGGCAGCCTGCTGCTCTGCTTCTCGTCTCGATCCACCTCTGCCGTCGGCAGACACCCAGCCCTCGAGGGTCACGCGGCAGTGGAAGCGTTCTGGATCGCCGTGGCTTTGGCTGCGCTCTTCCGTGCGGTAGCTCGGCAGCCCCAGGCCCTTGGCCTGGCTCCACTCCTGCAGGGCTGATTTGCTGTTGCCCCGATGGGGATCGCTGAGCACCACCTGGCTGGTGCGCTCCCAGATGGGTGTGAGCCAGCGGTGAATCGGCTCCAGGGAACCGCAGGCCTTGTAGAGCGCGCCGATGAGCGCTTCGGTGGCCTCGGCCCGCAAGGTGGCTGCTGCGGTGGCGTCACCGCCGGCCTTGTTGCCGATGCGCAGCGCTTCGCTGATGCCGATGGCTTTGCCCACCTCCGCCAGCCAGCGATCACTCACCAGATGGGAGCGCAGCGCCGAGCGCTCCCCCACGGCCAGCGCGGCGTGGTGGCGTTCGATGTATTCGCTGGCCGCCAGGCGCAGCACCGCATCCCCAAGAAATTCCAGCTGTTCGTGGTTGCGTGCCAGGCCCGCTGAGGTGTGCGTGAGCGCTTCATCCATGGCGGCCAGGCCCGCCCCATCGGCGCGCTGGAAGGCGGGGGCATCGGCCTCAAGCCCCAGACGCGTGAGCAGTTGCTGCAACTGGCGGACGCGGGCTTCGGGGAGGGGGCGGGGCATGGCGGTTCAGCCCTTGGAGCAGAGCACGATCGATGGATTGGCTGCGCGGCAGTCCATGCCAGCGGCTTCGGCTTCGCGGCGGATCTGCGCCACGGTTCCCCCAATCTTGGATCGCCGCACAGGCCGCAGCTTGCCGCCGATGTTGATCGGGATCTCTGGGGCCGGCAGCACGATCCAGTCGTACTGGTTAACGGTGCCGTAACCAG
>VGPQ01000329.1 GCA_016882555.1 Cyanobacteria bacterium M_surface_7_m2_040 | reverse complement strand
TCGGGTCCCAGCACCGGATGGGCAAGACCGCTGAGCAGGCCGTTGATGGGGGTGGGTTTGAGTCCGGTGATGTCAATGAGATGGTGCGCCTGGGCTGGCGCAGCAGCCATCAGAAACAGAGCAAGGCCGGCGAGCAGCCAGGGTGCTCCCTTGCGCCAATGGGATACAAACATGGTGTCGGTCCGCGCCGAATTCAAAGGTGGACTCCGGTGGGCGTTCTGACTGGGCCCAGAGGACCTTCACAGCTGCGGGACAGCGCCGGATTTGCACCGGACTTTCCCCCTTGCGTCCGGAGGCTGTTCCCCCCCGGAACCGGAAGCACCAATCTATGGGCTGGCTTCAGCGGCAGCCGAGACTGTCACGGGTGCTCACACCGGTGCGGCTGTTGGTGCCCTTGGCACGGCTGCAGAGGGCCTTCTGTTCCGGCAGATCGAGCACCGCATCGGTGAAGTCGGCGCCATCGATGGCGGCCCCGGCGAAGTGGCTCTGCATCAGCATGGCGTTGCGCAGCACCGCATCGCTGAGATCGGAGCGCTCAAAGCGGCTGGCATAGGCGACGGCGTCCTCCAGGTCGGCCTGGCTGAGATTGGCCTCCTGCAGGTTGCTGCCGTTGAACACCGCACCGCGCAGATCGGCCCCGCTGAAATCAAAGCCTGCAAGTTCGGCTTTGAGAAATTCCTGCTGCTGCAGGTTGCGGCCATGCATGTCGGGCTGAAGGTCCTGCAACGAGCGTTGACTGCGCAGTTCGGGAGCCGTGATCGCCCAGGCGGGCTGCAAAGGCAGCAGCAGCACCACGGTCAGGGCCCAGGCCACAACACAAGCAAACAGGCGCGCCATGGGGCTGCATCTACGGTGGACCCACAAGTTATGGCAGCCATGGCAATGGCTTTGCTGGTTGTGGTCCCGCCCCACCCTCTGCTGAGCCATTGGCTCACCGTGCTGCGCGATGGGCAGACCCCCCAGCCTCTCTATGGCACGGCGCTGAGCGAACTGGGACGGTGGCTCAGCTACGAAGCTCTGCGCGACTGGCTCCCCCAGTGCGAGCTGACCGTCCAGAGCACAGCTGGCAGCACCCAGGGGAAGGTGGTCGACCCCGCCATTCCCCTGCTGGCCATCAGCGCTGTGCCAGGTGGACTGGGCCTCTGGCAGGGCGCGCAGGCCGTGGTGCCCGCCGCGCAGATCGGCCATGTGGCCGCCGGCAGCGATGGTCTGCAATGGATCAACCTTCCCCATCCGGTGCCAGCCAACACCGGGGTGCTGCTGTTCTGGGGGCAGCTGGCCGATCCCGAACCCCTGCTGCTGCTCCTCGACCACCTGGCTGAGCAGGGGGTCGTAGGTGCGCGTTTGCGCCTGATCACGGCCGTGGCTGCGGCACCGGCACTGCACGCCGTCGGGGAACGCCATGGTGAGTTGACGATCTACACCGCCGCCATCGATCCCGACCTCGGCCCCGGCGGGGAGATCGTGCCTGGCATCGGCCCCCTCGAGGCACGCCTGATCGGATTCAGCCACAGCCTCTAATCTGGGTCAGGGTTTTTGCGGCGCAGGGTGCCATGGGATCTCAACAGCAGGGTGGATCGAGCAGTGGCATGGTTCTCAGCGCCATGGCCGGCGCCGTGCTTGGGGCAGCTGGCCTCGCCTGGTGGCTGCTGTCGGAGGCCGAACGGCGCCGGTTGGGCCCACGGCAGCAGAGCCTGGTGCGGCTGAGCCGGCTGCAGGATGGCGGCGACCCTGATGAGGCATTCAGCCAGCCACCTGCGGGCCAGCCGCGCGACCTCGAACTGCACGACAAGGTGCACGAGCTCAACCAGGCCATCGACGATGTGCGCCGACAGCTTGAGGGCCTGGGGAGTCGGTAGGTTGCAGGGCGGCATCCCTCTCCACCGCCGCCATGCTTCGCTCCGCCGCCATCACCCAGGGAATCCAGCGCTCCCCGAACCGGGCCATGCTGCGGGCGGTGGGTTTCGGCGATGGCGACTTCAACAAGCCGATCATCGGCATCGCCAACGGTTACAGCACGATCACGCCCTGCAACCTGGGGCTCAACGACCTCACCCGCCGGGCTGAGCAGGCCGCCCAGCTGGCCGGTGCCATGCCCCAGACCTTCGGCACGATCACCGTCAGCGACGGCATCTCGATGGGCACCGAGGGGATGAAGTATTCCCTGGTGAGCCGTGAGGTGATCGCCGATTCAATCGAAACGGCCTGCAACGCCCAGAGCATGGACGGGCTGCTGGCGATCGGCGGCTGCGACAAGAACATGCCCGGCGCCATGCTCGCCATGGCCCGCATGAACATCCCGGCGGTGTTCGTGTATGGCGGCACGATCAAGCCCGGCAAGCTCGGCGCCTGCGATCTCACAGTGGTGAGTGCCTTTGAGGCGGTGGGTCAGTACAGCGGCGGCAAGATCGACGAAGCGCAGCTCACGGCGATCGAGAAGAACGCCTGCCCAGGGGCCGGAAGCTG
>VGPQ01000328.1 GCA_016882555.1 Cyanobacteria bacterium M_surface_7_m2_040 | reverse complement strand
CTGTCGCAACAGCCGTGGTCGGATCCTCGGGCCAGGGATGTTTCGGGTAGCGGCCGCGCAAGTCGCGCCGTACCTCGCTGTAGGTGTGCCGCCAGAAGTGCAGGAGGTCCTCGCTGACGGCTGCCGGCCTGCCTGCAGGGCTCAGCAGTTCGAGCCGTACAGGCATGCGGCCCTGCATCACGCTGGGGTGGGCCGTGGTGCCAAACATCTCCTGCAATTTGACGGCCAGCACCGGTCTGCCCTCGCGGTAGTCGAGTCGGGCCAGGCGCCCTGAGGCGATCGCCAGCGTGCTGGGCAGCAGGGTCTCGAGCTGCTGTCTGGACTCCCAGGTCAGCTCGCCCCATAAACACGTCTGCAGATCCAGGCGTTGCAGGTCCTCAAGGCTGCGCAGGCCCAGCAGTTGCGGCCCCAGCCAGCTCGCCAGATCGTTGAGCAGGGCGCTGTCGCTGCGCGATGGCCATGGATCGCCGAGCCACTGATGGGCGATCTCCAGCCGCTGTTGCAACTGGCGGGCGCCCTCGCTCCAGGGCAGCACCGACAGACCGCGGCTGCGGACCTGCTCAAGCAGCAGCTCGCCGATGGCCTGTTGATCGGCCTCATTCAGGGGCCGGCGCTCGAGCACCAGGGCCCCCAACCTGAGCTGCTGTTCGCAGCGCACCCGCTCAGCCTGACTGTCCCAGCTGATGCAGGGCTGCACCGTGCCGCTGTCCCTGGCCTGCAGCAGCAGGGTCTCCAGCGGCAGCGGCAGCGCCAGCTGGATGCGGGCATCGTTGTGCTGACCGTCAACGCTGGCCACGGCGAGAGCGCTTTGCGCGGCCAGCGGGTCATGGGGCGGCAGTGCCGCGCCCCTGCCGTTGCGCAGGACAAACCGCCCGGGTTGATCAGCCCGGGCCAGAGCAACCCGCTCGGGATACGCCCAGCTGAGCAGCACTGCCGCCGCTTCGGCAGGTGCTGCACCGGTGGGTTTGTGCGGGGCCGGCAGCTGTGCCAGCAGCGCCTGACGCTGCTGCTGCAGGCGCTGCCATTGCGGGTTGCGGGGCTGGTGTTTGTCCAGCCAGCTCAGCCGTGCCCCCAGGTCACTGCCAGTGCTGCTGCGATCCAGGGGATCGCGTTCGCTCAGCAGCACCGCCAGTGAGGCGGCCCTGTGTTGCCAGCCCTGCTCACAGGCCCGCAGCAGCATGTGGGCCAGCCGCGGATGCACGCCCAGTTGACCCATGGCACGGCCATGGGCGCTGAGCCGTCCCCCGGGCTCGAGGGCGCCCAGCTGCTCCAGCAACACGCGCGCTTCCTGCAGGCTTGCTCGGGGCGGTGCCACGAGCCAGGGGAGCCCTGCGCCGAGGGGTTCCCCCCACAGCGCCAACTGCAAGGCCAGCGGCACCGGGTCGCACGCGAGCAGTTCTGGCGTGTCAAAGGCGGGCCGCCGTTGCTGCTCGAGCTCAGACCACAGACGAACGCAGCGTCCGGGGCCCAGGCGTCCGGCTCGCCCCTTGCGTTGTTCGGCACTGGCCTGGCTCGCGCTCTCGGTGATCAGACCATCCATGCCGCTGCGCGGATCAAAGCGGCTGCGGCGGCTCAGGCCGCTGTCGATCACCAGCTCCACCCCTGCAATCGTCAGTGAGCTTTCGGCGATGCTGGTGGTCAGAACCACCTTGCCCTGGCCCGGGCGCGCAGGGCGAATGGCCTGGCTCTGTTCAGCGAGGGTCAGGTTGCCGTGCAGCACGGTGAGGTCATCGTTGTCGCTCCAGCTGGTTGCCTCAAGGGCCCGTTGGGTGCGGCCGATCTCGGCAAGGCCCGGGAGGAACACCAGTGCCGTGCGGCCCGCTCTGGGGGCTTCTCGCCAGTGGGATGAGAGCGCCCGCACCACCTGGTGGGCGAGCGGTTCATCCCGTTTGGGCCGCTGGTAGCTGATCTGCACCGGATGCTCGCGGCCTTCGCTGCGCAGGACCTTGGCCTGGGGCCAATGCTCGGCCAGGGCCTCGATCTGCAGGGTGGCCGACATCACCAGCAGCCGCAGTGCTGGGTTGAGCACCTCCCTGGCCTGACGCAGCAGCACCAGGGCCAGCTCGGTGTCGGCTCCGCGTTCATGGAACTCATCGAGGACCACAGCACTGACCCCTGCCAGCTCTGGATCTGCCTGCAGCCGGCGCAAAAACAGGCCGCTGGTGAGCACCTCCAGGCGGGTGGCTGCCGATGTGCGCGATTCCAGCCTGACGCTGTAGCCGACGCGCTGACCAACAGGCTCACCCAGCTCGCCCGCCAGCCGCTGGGCCGCAGCCTTGGCTGCCAGGCGCCTGGGTTCAAGCATCCAGATCCTGCCTGCCCCTGGCGTCGCGCCCAGCAGGGCCAGGGGCACGCGTGTCGTCTTGCCTGCCCCTGGCGGAGCCTGCAGCAACAGGGTTGATCCCGGCGGCGCCAGAGCGGCTGTGATGGCCGGGATCAGGCCATCAATTGGCAGGGCGTGCGGCCTGGACTCAGC
>VGPQ01000327.1 GCA_016882555.1 Cyanobacteria bacterium M_surface_7_m2_040 | reverse complement strand
AGGGTGACCCCCGCTGCCAGCGCCTGGCCCACCGCATCGACGCCCCTGAAGCTGGGCAGCAGCGAGGGATGAATGTTGATCAGGCGACCCCTGAACGCCTGAATCAGCACCGGGGTGACGATCCGCATCCAGCCGGCCATCACCACCAGATCGGCCGCGCAGGTCTGAAGCCGCGCGGCGATGGCGGCATCGAGTGCTTCGCGGCTGCTGTGCTGGCGATGATCCAGCAGGGTGCACGCGATGCCCAGACGCTGGGCCCGCTGTTGGGCGCCGCAGCCGTCGTTGTTGACGATCAGCTCAACCACCTCGGCCTGCAGCTGCCGCCGCCGGCAGGCCTGCACCAGGGCCTCGAAGTTGCTGCCGTTGCCCGAGGCCATCACCGCCAGTCGCAGCGGCGCGTGAACCGTGGTGATCGGTGGCAACGGCCACTGGATTCTCAGGTCATCGTGGCTAGGGTTTGCCAAACCGGCTGCGGTTCATGTCCCACCTCTCCATCCTGCCAACGGTGTTGCGGGACGCCGACACCTTGATCAGCGCCCTTGCATCGCTTGGGCTCAAGGCCCGTCGGGGTGGCCAGGTCAGCGGGTTTGCGGGGGACCAGCGCACCGTGGAGTTGCAGATTCAGCTGGCCACGGGTCAGACGCTGGGATGGCAGCGGCAGGCCGATGGCCGTCTGGCCCTGGTGGCCGATCTGCAACGGCTCAGCCAATCCCAAAGCCTGCAGCGGCTGCTGGCCCGGATCACCCGCAGCTACGCCGCCCATGCCGCACTGCGCCAGGCCAGCGTCGATCCTGCTCTGGCCGCCGCCGAGGTCGTGCTCACGGCCTGAGGTCACGCGTGCCTGATCTGCATCTGGATCTGCGACATCCGGAAACGCAGCGGCTGGCGGTGCGCCTTGTCGCCACGCCGCGCCAGCCGATCCTGGGCTTCGCCCTCCCCCGCTGGACCCCCGGCTCCTACCTGCTGCGGGAGTATGTGGGCCATCTGGAGGGACTCAAGGTCCTCCAGCACGGCATCCCGCTTCAGCCCCGCCGGCTGACCCCATTTCGCTGGGAGGTGGCCATTGAGCCGGGCCAGCCCCTGGAGTTGCACTACGCCCTGCTGGCCACCGAGCTCACGGTGCGCACCTGCCACGTGAGTGCTGAACACGCGTTTCTGGCGCTTGCGGCCGTGGTGCTTGAGCTCGACGCTGAGCGCTGGGCACCGCATCGGCTGCACCTGCAGTTGCCCGAGGGCTGGAACGGATTTGTACCGCTGCCCCAGCAGGCCGACGGCAGCTGGATGGCGAACTCGCTGGACCAGTTGATCGACAGCCCGGTGGAAGCTGGCCCCCACCCCTGCCATCGCTTTGCCGTGGCGGGAGTGCCCCACCGTTGGGTGGGCTGGGGTGGTGACCTGCCCGCCCAGGATCCCGCCTGGCTGGCGGATGTGACCCGGGTGGCCGAAGCCTGCTGCCGCTTGATGGGGGTGAGCCGCCCTGCGGCCCACAACTACCTGTTTGTGTTGCATTTGAGCGAGACGGGTTACGGGGGGCTTGAGCACGACACCAGCACGGTGCTGCAGTTCGGGCGGCGCAGCCTGCGCAAGCCTGAGGGGCGCCGCCGCCTGTTGCAGCTGGTGGCCCATGAGTACCTGCACCAGTGGAATGTGCGGCGCCTGCGGCCGGCCGAGCTCACGCCGATCGATTACGGCACAGCCGTGGTGGTGCCCACGCTTTGGTTTGCCGAGGGGGTGACCAGTTATGTGGACCAGTTGCTGGTCCATGCGGCGGGCTGCTGCGACGCCGATGCGGTCGTGAGCGACCTGGGCGGCGACCTCAGCCGCTACAGGCTGGCTCGCGGGCGCTTCGTGCAGAGCCTGCAGGCCAGTAGCGAGGAGGCCTGGGTCAAGCTTTACCGCCCCCACCCCTATGCGGCCCAGCAACAGATCAGCTACTACCTCAAGGGAGCAGTGCTGGCCCTGGTGCTGGATCTGCACCTGCGCCGCCAGGGCAGCTGGCTCGGCGCGGTGCTGCAACAGCTGTGGCAGAGCCATGGCCATAGCGGCCGGGGCTATCGGCAGGCCGATCTGCTTGCTGCATTCGCCGACCATGCACCAGATCTCGCCGTGTTGCTGCCCCAGTGGCTCAGCAGCACCGGCGATGATCTTCCCCTGGATGATCTGCTGGCAGATGTGGGGCTGCACCTGGTGCCGCAGCCGGCATCCCTGCCTGATTTCGGCTGGCAACTGGAGAGCACCGCCCCCGGCACCGTGATGGTCGGCCGTACCGATCGCGATGGTGCGGCCCAGCGCGCTGGACTGTTGGTGGGTGATGAACTGATCGCCCTCAACGGCGAGCGCCTGCGCCAGCCCGATGACCTGAATCTGATCCTCCCTTCAGGGGTTGGCCGCAGCCTGCCGGCCCAGGAGTTGTTGATCGCCCGCCAGGGCTTGATGCGAACCCTGGTGATCGAGCCTGGCCCGCCCACCGTGGGCGCTGGGCCAT
>VGPQ01000326.1 GCA_016882555.1 Cyanobacteria bacterium M_surface_7_m2_040 | reverse complement strand
CACCCAGTTGGGCAGCTGGGCACCGCCCTGCCAGCGCCAGCCGATGGCCCTGATCCTGGCCTCACCCTGCTCCAACAGCAGCTGCAGATGGCCACCGCGCAGGCAGCTCTGCTGCAGCACCCGGCAGTGGCGGCTCCAGAAGATCGGGGCCGGGTGAGCGCTGCCGTAGGGGCCCAGGCGTTCGAGCGCGCGCCAAAGGTCCAGGTCGATTCTCTCAAGGGGCAGCAACGCCTCTGGCTCCACCGGCAGCCCCTTTCCCTGCTGCTCCAGCCAGCGTGCGGCCTGCTCGTTGAGGCCCTGATGCAGCGCGCTCAGCTGCTCAGCCTTGATGGTGAACCCGCCGGCAGCCGGATGGCCGCCAAAGCGTTCCAGATGCTGGCGACAGGCCTGCAGGGCCTGATCGACGGCAAAGCCGCGTGGGGCCCGCACCGAGGCGCGCAGACGCCCGTTGCCTTCGGAGGCTGCCAGGGCTACGGGCTGACCGAAGCGCTCCACCAGGCGAGCCGCCACGATGCCGATCACCCCATGGTGCCAGTGGTTCTGGGCAATCAACAGAAACGGACTGCGCTGCTCCCCATCGGCGTCGAGCAGAGCGAGGGCTTCCGCCTCAATGGCGGCACAGAGTTCGCGCCGCTGACGGTTGAGCTGTTCACACTGGCGCGCCAGTTCGAGGGCCCGGTGCTCGTCGTCGGTGGTCAGCAGGTCAACCACCAGGGACGGATCCCCCAGGCGTCCGACGGCGTTGATGCGTGGGGCGAGCTGAAAGCCCACCGTCTGCGCATCAACCGGTTCGCCGTCGTGACCAGCCAGTTGCAGCAGGGCCTGCAACCCGGGCAAGGGGCTGGCACCCAGCCGCGGCAGCCCATCGCACAGCCAGCGGCGGTTGACCCCCAGCAGCGGCGCCATGTCGGCAATCGTGCCGATGCAGAACAGGTTGAGGGCGATCTCCAGGCCCTCCTGGGCTTGCAGGGTCTCGCACAGCGCCCGGGCCAGCACATAGGCCAGCCCCACCCCAGCCAGGCCGCGGTAGGGGGAGCCCTCCGGCGTCACGGCCGGATGCAGCAGGGCCAGATGGGGAGGCAGCTGCGGCGGCAGGGTGTGGTGGTCCGTGAGGATCACAGCCACCCCCAGCTCCTGGGCCCTGTGCAGCGCAGCCTCGGCACTGACGCCGTTGTCGACGGTGATCAACAGGCGGATTCCGCAGGCAGCCAGGTCCTCCACCATCGCCGGGTTGAGGCCATAGCCGTCGTCCATGCGACTGGGAATCGCCGCCACCGGCCTGGCCCCAAGCCGCTGCAGCACCCCCACCAGCAGGGCGGTGCTGGTCATGCCATCGGCGTCGTAATCACCGCACACAGCCAGGGGCTCGCCGTCGTGGCAGGCCTGGCGCAAACGCGCCACAGCCTTGCCCAGATCCTTGAAATGCTTCTTGGCTGGTGGGGGCTGCGGGGGCTGCAGCAAGGTCTCGATCGCCGCCACCGAGCCATGGCCACGGCGCACCAGCATCGCGATCAGTGCGGGGCAGAGACCCGTGGCTGCGGCCAGCTCGCCGATTCCTTGTCGGCCCACGTCAGCAAGGGGCATGGGCAGCTGCCAGCGTTGCTCGTCAATCGGAGGCAGCAACGGGCCGGTGCAAATCCCGCCCATTGTGGGGGCTGCGGGCGGCGTGGCCAGCAACCGGCACCGACATGGGAACCTGATGCCCCCGACTGCTGCCTGGCGTGGTGCTGAAAGCCTTGCTCTGGGACGTGGATGGCACCCTCGCCGAAACCGAGCGGGATGGCCACCGGCCCGCCTTCAACCGGGCCTTTGCCGAAGCCGGCCTGCCGCTGCACTGGAGCAGCGAGAGCTATGGCAGCTGGCTCACGATCAGCGGCGGTCAGGAACGGATCGCCAGCCAACTGCGGCAGCTCCATGGCCGTGAACCAGATCCCGAGCAGCTGCGTGCCTTGCAGAGCGCCAAACAACACCACTACCGCCAGCTGGTGCAGCAGGGGGCGGTGCAGCTGCGCCCAGGGGTGAAGCACCTGTTGCTCGAGGCGCACCAGGCGGGCCTCACCCAGGTGATCGTCACCACCAGTGGCCGCCCGGCGGTCGCGGCGTTGCTGGATCAGCTTCTCGGACCGCTGCAGCACGTGTTTGCCTTCTGGGTGTGCGGCGAGGATGTGGCACGCAAGAAGCCCGATCCCGAGGCGTACCGGCTGGCCAGCCAGCAGCTGCTCGAGCGGGGGCTGGTCAGCTCTGATGCGGAGCTGTTGGTGATCGAGGATTCCCGCAACGGGCTTGCCGCTGCACGGGCCGCCGCCCTGCGCTGCCTGGTGAGCCTGAGCCATTACGGCAGGGCTGAGGTGCTGAGCGATCCGCAAGGCGCTGCCGCCGTGGTGAGCCAGCTCGGCAGCGGCGCCACCGTGGTGCTGGGGCCCCCTTGCCAGACGCCGGAGCTCACGTTGTCGTACCTGCAGGCCCTGGTGGTCTGACCGCTGCTTTGATCGCCCGC
>VGPQ01000325.1 GCA_016882555.1 Cyanobacteria bacterium M_surface_7_m2_040 | reverse complement strand
CACATGCCCCACGGCCGCGTGCTGGGCCACCGGGAAACGGTCGACCACCACCTCCACCACACTGGTGGGCTGGGCCTTGAGGTGTTTGCTGTCAGCAGCGGGAAGCTCAATGCTGGTCAGCAGGCGGTCGTCGAGGGGTTGGGCGGTGAGGCGCTCGCCCTGCTGGTCGAGCTGGGCCAGCAGGCTGGTGGTGTGCCGGGCGAGGATGCATTGCACACCGCCCTCGGGGGAGCGCCGGCGGCCACCCTCGCGGGTGATGCGCACCAGCACGCGGTCGCCGTTCCAGGCGTGGTTGAGCTGGTGATCGCGGATGTAGATGTCATCGCCGCCGTCTTCGCGCAGGGCAAAGCAGAAGCCCTTGCTGGAGCAGCGCAGGCGGGCCGGGATCAGGGTGTCGTTGCTGAGCCGCTGCAGGCCGTCGTCCTGCTGGGCCACCAGGCCCAGGCGTGACAACGCCTCGATGCCGATGCGCAACAGGTCCTTGTCGCCCTTGACGCTGAGCCCGAGGGCCTTTTCCAGCTTGCTGAGGGGCAACGGCTCGCTGGCGGGAAGCTGGTCGAGCAGGTCAGCGACCGTGAACTTCATGGTGGTGGCAGTCGGGATGCGGGCAGTGCTGCGCGGGCCGCCCGTGCAGGGATGAAATCAGCGGAGGTCGTGGGGCTCAGGACCCGGGCTCGAAGCGATGCCCACAGGGCCAGAACGGTTCCGCTGTTGAGCGCACTCTAATCAGCTGAGTGGTTCGGCGCCGGCACCTCGCCCGCCTCGGGCCCCATGGCGGCGGCCGAAGGGTCCTGCTCTGTGGCACCCAGGCTTTTGCGGATCAGCTGGGCTCCGATCAACAGAAAACCAAGCGAGGCCGCCAACTGCAGCAGGTTGGTGGGGATCAGGCTGGAGAGCGAGCCACCGGCTGCCGCACCCACCAGGCTGGCCAGCACCAGGGCCGAGGCGCTGCCGGCAAACACGGCCCCGGGGCGGCTTGACGTGCCGCTGATGGTCACGATCGCCAGCTGGGTCTTGTCGCCCAGCTCGGCCAGAAAGACGGTGACAAAGGTCGAGGCCAGCAATCCGAGAATCGGGCTCATGGCTCAGCCTGCTGCTGCGGTGAACATCGGCAGCGTCAGCATCGCCTGGCGGCCGAGCCACAGCCCCAGCACCACCATCAGGATGCCGGCCAGCCGCTCCAGCAGCTCCGGCGCCAGCAGCCGGGCCAGCCAGCGACCCAGCACCACCCCGACCAGGCTCGAACTGATCAGGGCCAGGGAAGCGCCGGCAAACACCACCAGCGGTCGTCCCGATTGGGCCGATAGCAACAGCGCCGCCAGCTGGGTCTTGTCACCCAGCTCAGCCAGGAAGACCGTGGTGGCCGTGGTGGCGAACACGGCCCCCCAGCTTCCCGGGGCCGCATCCGCAGCTTGTCGCTCGTCGGAGTCGCCCATCAGCGCGGCCGGATCGCCCGCAGAAACCGCTTCATCACCATGCCACGGCCTCCGTACTCGCTGCGGATCTGCTGGCTGCAGCAGGCGATGGCGAAGGCATCCGCCGCATCGCTGCCGGGTTCTGCCCCACCGAACAGGTTCACCAGGTTGGCCACCTGGCAGAAATCGGGACGGTCGTCGTAGATGCGGCAGCGCCGGCCGCCGGTGTCGTAGTGACGGCACCAGCCATCGTCTCCGACCATCGCCAGATAACGCTCCCGCTGCTGGGGATTCAAGGCGTCGACAGCGTCCTGGCGCAGGGCCGGATCAAGGCGGCAACAGGCACCGCAGCCCTGGATGCACTGCCATTGGGGTGACGACCGCATGAAGGGCACCGCTGCCTGATCCAGGCTCAGCATGACAAGCCGTCACAGCCCCAGCCGCAGCATGGGGGCAAGCCCGGATCAGCTTCTAGGCTTAACCGGACTGAACCGGTGCGCAGGATCACCCATCCATGGACTTTCATCTGATCGCCAACTTCGCCGCCCTGGCCCTGATCACCCTGGCCGGTCCTGCTGTCATCTTCATCCTCTTCTACCGCCGCGGCGCCCTCTGAGCCGAGGCTGGCAGCCCCCTTCAGGCCGCCAGACCCAGCGCCACTGCTGCTTCGTTGAGCAGGCTGCGCAGGTAGGGGTGGTCCAATTCGGCCGAGTCGAGATCCTCCAGGGACTGACGCAGCTCCTGGCCTGCCGCGTTGCGCACCACCACCATCTCGCCCTGTTGCTGGCACCAGTAGGTGCGCTGCTGACGCTTCAGTTGCACGGGCGCCTGAGGCTCCGCCGACGGCCTGAGGCCAACCAGTTCGAGCTGAAGCCGATCGCGGCCCTGCCAGTGGTCGCGCACCAGGCGGTAGGCCACATCCACCCAGTTGGGCAGCTGGGCACCGCCCTGCCAGCGCCAGCCGATGGCCCTGATCCTGGCCTCACCCTGCTCCAACAGCAGCTGCAGATGGCCACCGCGCAGGCAGCTCTGCTGCAGCACCCGGCATTGGCGGCTCCAAAAGATCGGGGCCGGGTGAGCGCT
>VGPQ01000324.1 GCA_016882555.1 Cyanobacteria bacterium M_surface_7_m2_040 | reverse complement strand
AGCTCATCGGCTCGCTCTCCACCCAGGCGGCCGGATCAAAGGAGAAAAAGCGGCCCTCGGCATCACTGGGTTGCTCTTCGAGCTGGTCTAAGGCGATGCTGCGCCGATCCACCCTGGCGGGGGTGCCGGTTTTGAGGCGGCCCATCTGGAAGCCCAGGGCCTCGAGGGCTTCGGTGAGGCCTTCGGCGGGTTGTTCGCCGGCCCGGCCGGCTGGCATCGACTGGTGCCCTACCCAGATCTGGCCCCCCAGGAAGGTGCCGGTGGTGAGGATCACGGCCGGCGCGGCATAGACGCTGCCGAAATAGGTGCGCACGCCGGTGATCCGGGCGCCCCCGTCCGCTGCCCCGTCTGCAGCTCCTTCCACTTGCAGCCCCGTCACCATCGCCTCGCGCAGGGCCAGGTTGGGCGTGTGCTGCAGCAGTTGCAGCATTTGGCGGGCGTACTGGCGCTTGTCGGTTTGGGTGCGCAGGGCCCATACGGCCGGGCCGCGGCTGGCGTTGAGCACCCGCTTCTGTAGGGCCGTGGCATCGGCCAGCCGGCCGATCACGCCGCAGAGAGCGTCCACCTCATGCACCAGTTGGCTCTTGGCCGGTCCGCCCACCGCCGGGTTGCAGGGCTGCCAGGCGATGCGGTCGAGGTTGAGAGAAAATAGGGCGGTGCTGAGCCCTAGCCGCGCTGCGGTGTGCGCCGCTTCGCAGCCCGCGTGGCCGCCGCCCACCACGATCACATCGAAGCTTTCGGTGGCGGAGTCGCGGCGGTCGGGGCGCTGGGTCATGGGGCCAAATTAGGGCCGGCCCCACTGGGGAGGCCAGGCCAGCCAGGCGTAGCGGATGCCGTAGGGCCGCTGCGGCGCCCACCTTTTCGGCAGGCTGATCGCCTGCAGCGGGGGCAGGTGCTGCCCGGGCGGCAGCAGGGCTGCCAGATCGGCGGGGTCATCGTCACGATCGAGCAGCAGCAGCACCTGCAGCGGCCGATGGGCCTGCCCTGGCAGCGATGCGCCGGCCTGGGGGGTGATCACCGGCACGGCGGGCAGGGCGAGGCGGGCATTGCCGCCGACCAGGCCGTTGCTGGCCAGGACCAGATCGGGGGAGCCATGCTGCTGGACCAGCGATGCCACCAGCTGGGGCAGGGGGTAATTGGGCGGCTGCTCTTGCCGGTGAGGCCCGCCAGCGCCGTGCGCCCCGGCAGCAGCAGCGCCGCCGTGGCCGCAGCCGCCAGGCCGCTGCCCACCAGCCAGCGGAGCCGCCGGCCAGCGCCGGGGGGGGCCAGGGTGGCGACGCTGAGTGGGGCGTAGAAGAGCAGGCTCTGGTACCAGCGGTCCTTGATGCGGGTGGCGCCGGTGCTGAGGACAAAGGCAAGCAGCACCGCCAGCAGCGCCAGCGGCAGCCGTTGCAGCAGGGCCTGGTCGGGAGCCCCGGCGGGATCGGCCCGCTGCAGCTGATGGCGCTGGGGCCAGAGCAGGGCCAGCGCCGCCAGCCAGAAGGGGGTGAGAAAGGCGATGGCGGCCTTAAGGGCACTGAGCACCCCGCTCCAGGCCGGCCCGGCGGCGCGCTCGGTCTTGGCCAGGCCGGCCAGGGCCAGGTCGCCGTGCTGCAGCACCCAGCCCAGGTGGGGGGCCAGCAGCAGCAGGGCGGTGGCCGCCGCCAGGGCAAGTGCCGGCCGCAGCAGCGCCCGCCGGAAGGCCGGCAGGCTGAGGGCCGCCAGCAGCAGGCTGGCCGCGAACACCGCGAAGCTGTATTTGCTCAGCAGGCCCAACGCCAGCAGTGCCCCCAGGCCGATGAACCGGCTGGGCGCGGGCCGTTGCCGCAGCCACAGCAGCTGCAGCAGCGTGCCGGCGGCCAGCGTGGTGGCCAGCACCGAGTGGGTGAGGTCGCGCTGGGATTCCCAGATAAACTGGGGGATCAGGGCCATCCCGGCCAGCGTGAACAGTTGCTGGTCGCCCCGGAAGCGCAGCTGGCGGCCGATCAGCAGCACGGCGCCCACCAGCGAGCTGAGCAGCACCACCTTTAGGGCCAGCAGGGGCCAGAGAGCGGAGCCACTGCACAGGAACAGCAGCTTCACCAGATAGGTGTAAAGGGGTGGTTGGGCGCCATAGCCCAGCGCCCAGTGCTGGCTCAGCAGCAGTTGCTCGGCCTGGTCCTGGTCGGCGGTGCCGGAGACCAGCGCCTGGCTCCCGGCGTTGAGCAGCAGGTAGAGGCTGATGCCCAGCCACAGCCTCAGGTTCCAGGTATCGCCCGCGGCGCCCGCGGGGGCGGGGGCGGCGTTGGCGGGCTGCTGCGCACGCACCGCTCAGGCCGCCAGGTTGCGGAAACGGGTGAACTGGGGCTCGAACAGCAGTTTCACCGTGCCCACGGGGCCGTTGCGGTGCTTGGTGACGATCACCTCGGTGATGCCGCGGTCGGGGGTTTCGGGGTTGTAGTACTCGTCGCGGTAGATCATCAGCACCAGGTCGGCGTCCTGCTCGATCGAGCCCGATTCGCGCAGGTCGGAGAGCATCGGCCGCTT
>VGPQ01000323.1 GCA_016882555.1 Cyanobacteria bacterium M_surface_7_m2_040 | reverse complement strand
CACCGCTGATCACGCCAATCACCAGCGCCAGACCCACCACAAAGCCCACCGGCAGCGGTGCGCTGCGCCCCACGAGCAGGTTCAGTTGCGGCCGCTTGTCGAGGTTCTGGGCGCCCAGGCAGAGCAGCAGCAACAGCAGCACCCCGCCCACCAGACTTCCCAGGATCAGGCGCAGGCGCAGCAGCATCAGGACCCGCTCGTGATCTGCAGGCATTGTGGGGGCTGGGGCGGCTCGTGCACAACACGGCCACTGTTCAGCGGTGCGCCATCAGCTGGACTGTGCTGACGGGTCATTAGCTGCCTCATGGGCGGCCTTGTCTGCGTCGTCTGCCTTGTCTGCGTCGTCGGTGCCGTCTGCGGTTCCGTCGTGCAGCAGGGCATAGAGCTCGCGCTTGCTGTGGCCGCTGCGCTCGGCCAGGCTGCGGGCGGCCTCGCGGCGGCTCAGGCCCTGGGCCAGCAGCGCACTGAGGGCTGCGCGCAGATCGTCGCGGCTCCAGGGGGCTGCGGCCGCAGTGGGCGCCCCGCCCAGCACCAGGGTGCACTCGCCCTGGGGGGGCAGCTGGCGAAAGTGCGCCAGGGCCGCACGCACCGTGGGCCCCACCTGCTCTTCGTGGCGCTTGGTGAGCTCGCGCGCCACCCGCAGCGGCCGATCCCCCAGCACGGCCAGCAGATCCTCGAGCAGATCCACGAGCCGGTGCGGCGCCTCAAACAGCACCACGGTGCGCGGCTCGCCGGCCAGCTCACTGAGGCGTGCACGCCGCTGGTTGGCCTTGGCGGGCAGGAACCCTTCGAAGCAGAACCGCCCGCTGGGCAGGCCACTGCTCACCAGCGCTGTGGTGACCGCGCTGGGGCCGGGGACGCAGATCACCGGCAGGCCCGCCGCCCGTGCCGCTGCCACCAGCTCTTCGCCGGGGTCGCTGATGCCCGGCAGGCCCGCATCGCTGACCACGGCCACCGCCTCGCCCGCCTGTAGCGCCGCCAGCAGCTCGGGGATGCGCGTGGCCTGGTTGTGCTGATGAAAGCTCACCAGCCGAGCGCCCAGGCCCTGGTTGCGATCGCGCAGACCCAGCTGATGCAGCAGCAGGCCGCTGCGGCGCGTGTCTTCGCAGGCGATGGTGCTGACTCCGGCCAGCACCTGCCGCGCCCGCGGGGTGAGGTCGCCCAGGTTGCCGATGGGCGTTCCCACCAGATAGAGCACGCCGGGGGCGGGTTCGGCCTGCAGCACAATGCACCTCGATGGGGCCCCGGGCCCCCTGCCCTGTGCCCATGATGCCCGCAACCGCCCTGCTGCCTGAGGGCATCAGCACCGAGATCCTGCTGGCCGAGCTGCGGCGGCTGTGCTGGGGCGCGGCCGACATCCTGCTGGCCTACGGCCGCGGCGAGCAGCCCCCCCACGGCTTTCCGAAAGCGCTCAGCGTCGACGAGGGCGGCGATGGGCCGGTCAGCGCCGCCGATCTGGCGGTGAATCAGTGGTTGCTTGAGGGGCTGGCGCAGGCCTTCCCCACGGCCGGCTGGACCCTCTTGAGCGAGGAGACCGCCAAGCAGCAGCTCACCCCCGGGGTGCCGTTGGCGGCCGAGTGGCTGTGGATCCTCGATCCGCTCGATGGCACCAAGGATTTTTTGCAGGGCACGGGCGAATACGCGGTGCACCTGGCGCTGCTGCACCGCGACGCGCTGGTGCTGGGGGTGGTGCTGCTGCCGGCGCTGGAGGAACTGTGGTTTGGGGTGCTGGGCGGCGGCGCTTCGCTTGCTTCGGTTCCCGCCTCCGCGATTGGACAGGCCTGGTGCGAAGACCGCAGCGGCCGCCAGAGCCCTGCCCGCCTCAGCCAGCGGCGCGCCCTCGATGAGCTGGTGCTGGTGGCCAGCCGCAACCACCGCGATCAGCGGCTGGAGCAGCTGCTGGCGGCCCTGGCCCTGGGCGACACCAAGGCGATCGGCAGCGTGGGCGGCAAGGTGGCCACCATCCTGCGGGGTGAGACCGATCTCTACATCTCGCTCTCGGGCACGAGTGCCCCCAAGGACTGGGACATGGCCGCCCCCGAGGCGGTGCTGCGGGCGGCGGGGGGTGCCTTCAGCCACGCCGATGGCCGTGCGCTTTCTTACAACGACGGCGACGTGCGCCAGGCCGGCTGCCTGATCGCCAGCCACGGGCCGTCTCATGCTGATCTATGCGCACGCGCGGCGGCGGCCATGGCCCAGATCGATCCGGGGTTTGCCCTCTGATCAGCAGGCCTGGATCGCCAATCCCCGTTGGCTGCAGAAGGCTCCAGATCCTGCTGCTTGCTGGTCCTGGTTGATTGTCGTGGTCGCTTGTCTCGGCTGCTTGTCTTGGCAGTCCGCTTTCAGTGAATGTACAGATGTACACCTATATGAAGGGTGTACACCGATATGAAGGGGCCGGAAACCCAAGTGGGTCCCAGGACCATGGCCAAGAACGCCTCTGCTGCGGGAGGGGAGGTGCGACGCACAAAAAAGCCCCCTTAGGGGGGGGGCTTGTTGGCTGACT
>VGPQ01000322.1 GCA_016882555.1 Cyanobacteria bacterium M_surface_7_m2_040 | reverse complement strand
GATCGGCCAGGCCGGCTTCGTGATGATCGGCCTGGTGTGCGGCACCGAGGATGGCTATGCGGCCATGGTGTTGTACATGGCGGCTTACCTGTTCATGAACCTGGGCGCCTTCGCCTGCATCATTCTATTTTCGCTGCGCACGGGTTCCGATCGCATCGCTGATTACGCCGGTCTGTACCAGAAGGACCCGCTGATCACCCTGGGCCTGAGCCTCTGCCTGCTGTCGCTGGGTGGGATTCCGCCGATGCTGGGCTTCTTCGGCAAGATTTACCTGTTCTTCGCGGGTTGGGCCGATCACCAATATTTGCTGGTGGTCGTCGGTCTGGTGACCTCGGTGGTCTCGATCTACTACTACATCTCGGTGATCAAGATGATGGTGGTGAAGGAGCCCCAGGACGCCTCCGATGTGGTCAAGGCTTACCCCGAGGTGCGCTGGAGCCTGCGCGGCATGCCCGCCCTGCGTGCCGCCCTGGTGACCTGCGTGGTGGCCACGGCGGTGGGCGGCATCCTGTCGAATCCGCTGTTCAACTGGGCCGGCGAAGCGGTCACCGGTACCCCGATGCTGCAGCAGGCGATTGCGGCGGTGAACACAGCGTTGCCCCTGGCCTGACGTGGCTGCCTTGGCACCCGCCCCAGCCACCCTCACGGGGCAGGACCAGCCACAGCCTGTTGCCTGTGTGGCCGACCTGCAGGATGTCTGCAAGGTCTACGGCAGCGGTGATGCCTTGGTGCATGCCCTCGATCACCTCAGTCTGCGGGTGAATCGGGGCGACTACCTGGCGGTGATGGGGGCGTCAGGCTCGGGCAAGAGCACGGCCATGAACATTCTCGGTTGCCTGGACCGGCCCACCTCGGGCAGCTACCGGCTCAACGGCATTCCCGTGGAAAGCCTCGATGACGATGCGCTGGCCGACCTGCGCAACCGCGAGTTGGGCTTTGTGTTTCAGCAGTTCCACCTGCTGGCCCATCTGAGCGCCCTCGACAACGTCGTGCTGCCGATGATCTATGCCGGCGTGCCCCATGAGGAGCGGCAGGAGCGGGCACGGTTGGCGCTCACCCGGGTGGGGCTGGCCCAGCGGCTGGCCAACAAGCCCAACCAGCTTTCGGGTGGTCAGCAGCAGCGGGTGGCGATCGCCCGCGCAATCATCAACAACCCGGCCCTGCTGCTGGCTGACGAACCCACCGGCGCCCTCGACTCCCGCACCACTGCCGAGGTGCTGGACATCTTTGATGACCTGCACCGCAGCGGCATCACCGTGGTGATGGTCACCCACGAAGACGAGGTGGCCGCCCGGGCCGAGCAGGTGATCCATTTTCGCGACGGGCGCATCGCTGCCTGAGCAGGCGCCAGCTTGGCCGGCTTCAGCCGCGTGCTGGGGTCGGGCGCTGCAGCGCTTTGACCAGCTCGCCCATCAGCAGGGCAACGGCATCACTGCCGCGGGCGCCGCTGCCCGGGTCGAGGTCGCCTGGGTCGACCGCCACCCAGCCGCCGCTGCCCGGCAGCCGCAGTTCAAAGTGCAGGTGCGGCCCGGTGCTGAGCCCCGTGCTGCCCACCCGGCCGATCACCTCGCCTTGGCGCACCGGCTCGCCGGCTTTCACATAGAGCTCGCTGAGGTGGCCATACAGGGTGCGCCGTCGCGGACGCTCATGCTCGATTTCGATCGCCAGGCCGTAGCCGCCGGCCAGGCCGCTGCTCACCACCCGGCCGCCCAGGGCGGCCACCACCGGCGTGCCCTCCGGGGCGGCCAGATCCTTGCCCGCATGCAGCAACCAGCTGCCGAGGATCGGATGCAGGCGCCAGCCGAAGCTGCTGCTGGTGGCGGCCGAGCCGATCAGCGGAAACAGCAGCCGCCGGTTGCCGTTGCCGAGGATCGGCGCGGGCCGGGGCGTGATGCCAAACACATCGCTGAGCCTGAAATTGCCCCCCGCTCCGGCCAGCAGCGCCGACACCGGCACCGTGAGCGGCGGCAAGGGACGCCCATCGGCGCCCAGCCGCCTGGTGCCGTCGCCGAGCAAGCCGCTGGCGCCGCCAAAACGGCCGCGCCAGCGCAGCACCACACCGGTGCGGCACTCCTGGGCCGAGAGCGCACCGCTGCGGCAGGCCTGCTGGTGGGCTGGCACGTCAAAGGGTGTGGCCACTGATCCACTGCGAAAGCGGAGGCGCTCCTGGGGGGTGACCACGCCCTGGCGCACGAGCTCATCGAGCGAGGCATCAAAACTGCGGGGTTGCTGGTGGCGCAGGCTGCGGGCATCGGGCCGCAGCGGGGGCTGCAGGCTGCGCTCGCTGGCCGCAGGCGGCAGCTGGGGCACCACCGGCGCCGGCATCGGAGGCAGCCCAGGGGTCTCGGCCCCCGGCGCTGACCCGCTGCTGTTGCCCCAGGCCAACCCCGCCCCCAGCAGAGGGGCCAGCAGCAGGCCCAGCCCGCTGGCCAGAGACGTCCACGGCAGCCGCTGGTCTGGCAGCACCTGGAACACCTGGCCTTGACGCACAAACGCTTCCAGCGTAGGCACCTAGTA
>VGPQ01000321.1 GCA_016882555.1 Cyanobacteria bacterium M_surface_7_m2_040 | reverse complement strand
TGCCAGCCCAGTTCGCTGCTGATCCGGGCCGGATCAATCGCATAGCGGCGATCATGACCCGGCCTGTCGGAAACGCTGGTGATCAGGCGGCTGTGGGGCGCCCCGCCGGGCAGGCGCTGATCGAGCAGCGCGCAGATCGCCTCGACCACCTGCTTGTTGGTGCGCTCGCTGGCTGTTCCCTGTGCACCCGATCCGCCGACGCAGTAGCTGCGGCCCAATTGCCCCTCGCCGGCGACCAGCAGCAGGGCATCAACATGGTCTTCCACATACAGCCAGTCGCGCACATTGCCGCCGTCGCCGTAGAGCGGGATCGGCTCGCCAGCGGCGGCCTTGAGAATCACCACCGGAATCAACTTCTCGGGGAACTGCCAGGGGCCGTAGTTGTTGGAGCAGTTGGTGAGCACCACCGGCAAGCCGTAGGTGTGGTGCCAGGCCCGCACCAGGTGATCGCTGGCGGCCTTGCTGGCCGAATAGGGGCTGCGGGGGTCGTAGGGCGTGGTCTCGCTGAAGCGGCCCTCGGGCCCGAGGCTGCCAAACACCTCGTCGGTGCTGATGTGCAGCAGGCGAAACCGCTCTTGGCGCTCGGCCGGAAGCTGCTGCCAATGGGCCCGCACCGCCTGCAGCAGCTGAAAGGTGCCGAGCACGTTGCTCTCGAGAAATGCGGCCGGGCCCTCGATCGAGCGATCCACATGGCTCTCGGCGGCCAGATGCAGCACAAGGTCGGGATCCGCCTGCCGCACAGCCGCAGCGGTGGCCTCGCCATCGGCCAGATCCACCTGCAGCAACCGGTGGCGGGGCTTGCCATCCGCAGCGGTGGCCCGGCCCTCCTGGGCCAACGGCGCCAGCACAGCATCGATGCCGCTCACGTCGCTGGCATACCCCAGCTTGTCGAGGTTGAAGACGATGGCCTCGCTCTGGGTCAGCAGCCGGCGCACCACCGCACCACCAATGAAACCCGCACCGCCGGTGACCAAAACGCGGCTCACAGGCTCCTTGAGGAGCAGCGAATCAGGACCCACAGCTCTCATCCACACCACTGCTGACGCAGCGTAGGCGGCACCTCCAGGGGATACCCCAGGGTGTCGGCAGCAGCGCGGCACGCCGGGTTGAAGCTGACCGGCAGCAATCCCAGCCGAAACGCCAGCAGCATCTCCAGCAGCAGTGGCATCGGCAGGATTGAGCCCAGCGACGGCCTGAAACGCAAGCGCAAGCGCGCCGCCGCAAGATCCTCAGCAGTCCAGCAGAACAGCCAACAACGTTGGCTGAGAAAGGCCTCCAGGAGGTTGAAATCGGGGGCGGCCCGTTGTTTGTGGCGCCGCTGCGACCACTGCGCCTCCAGCTGCAACACGCTCCAACCGGTGACAGCCAGCTGCCCCTCTCCGACCTGCTCCAACCAGGTGAGGGCATGGCTGCTGGCAGGACCCGGGCACAGCAGCGCATCGAGCACTGAGGCATCCAACAGGCGTCCATCGCGACCCATGCGACGGCGGGGATCCTGGGTGTCCATTAGCAGCTGTGCTGATGAAGTTCCTGCAGGCGTTGCAACCAGACGCCGGCATTGGCCTGGCGTGGTCTGAGCGCACTGAGCACGGCCGCCGGCCGACCGCGACGGCTGATCAGCACAACCTCACCAGCACGAACGCGATCCAGCAGTGCCGAGAGGGAACGCCGCGCCTCAGCCACCGACACCACGGTCTGATGGGGCATGGTGGGCTGGGTGCTGGCTGGCGAGGGCTTGCTGCCAGAGCTGCTGAAGGTGGATGTGCATCTGTACATCGAAAAAGAGCCCATTCGGGCAAGGGGCACCCGAGAGCATTCCCACGTTGTTCAGCAACCATTCAGCAGGGTTCAGCAACCACTCCGCAGGTCCATGGCCCGCAATCAGCCAGCCTTCGGCAACTCTGCCGTTGGCGGTGTGCGATCAGCTTGGCAACGCCCGCATCAGGCTGCCCATCTCCAACGCCTGCAGGCCATAGCTCCAGCCCAGGTTGCTCTTGATGCCGGCACGCTCCAGGGCCTGCTGCAGGGTGTCGGTGGTCAGCACACCGAAGATCACCGGCACGCCGGTGTCGCGGCTCACGGCCGCCACACCTTTGCTGACCTCGGCCACCACCACGTCGAAATGGGGGGTGTCACCGCGAATCACCGCACCCAGGGTGATCACCACCTGGTAGCGACCGCTGGCCGCCAGGCGCTGGGCCACCAAAGGGATTTCGAAACTGCCTGGAACCCAGGCCACATCGAGCTGGCTGCTGCTCTCACCCGCGTCGATGCCATGGCGGCTCAAACAATCAAGGCAGCCGCTCAACAGCTTGCCGGTGACCAGATCGTTGAAGCGGGCCACCACCACGGCGATGCGCAGGCCAGCAGCATCGGTGAACCGTCCTTCGAAAACTGCCAAAACAAAGACCCTACAGATGGTTCCAGCCTACGCAGGGCCCAGAAAGCTCAAGCATGGACCCGTGGGCCTCAGACCACGAAGAAGCTCATGCCCCAGTTGACGAGCACCAGCGCCACC
>VGPQ01000320.1 GCA_016882555.1 Cyanobacteria bacterium M_surface_7_m2_040 | reverse complement strand
GCGCACGATCGGCACCACCCGCCGGTTGACGCTCTCGGCTTCGGCTGCAGCCTCGGGCCCGCAGGCGTCCAGGGCTTCCTGCAGCAGGGTGTCAAAGGTGGATCCGGGCAGGCGATGCCGGGCCAGCTCCAGAAAGGCTCGGGGCAGCGATTCGCCGGCAGCGGCGCGCAGCGCCGGGTTGTTGCGGCGCAGCGTCAGCTCGTCGTCAATGGCACGCAGAAAGCGTTCGGCCACGTCTCGCTTGGTGGCCGCGCGGATGTGCATGCCGTTGTTGCCATCAGCCAGACCGCCCTGGCTGCTGAGCTCATCGAGGCGCCGTTGCAGGCTCTCGAGCACATCCCGTGCCTCTTTGGCGACCTGGTTGAGCTGGCCGTCGGACAGCCTGGGCAGGTCGGCCACATAGACCTTGCCGTGATCACGCAGGGTCAGGAACGTGGGCTTTGGCCCCATGCCCTGGCGCTGGGCACCACCGCCCATGGCAGCTGGCCGCTGGGGCCGTTGGGGCGGAACGGGCGCAGCCGGTCCGGCCGAACTGCGCCGCCTCGTCATGCGACGGCCACTGTTCGGGGCCGCCTCTGGCCGGCTTGAGGGGAGTTCCATGACGGGTACGGGTAAGGATCTCGATGCGACGGCTCGCGCGCTGGTGAGTCCGTAATTCGGGCCCTGTGCAACGGGTGCACAGGCGGCTAATTGGGCCGGTCCTGGTGGATCGGCCCCGAATGCGTCAGACCATAGGCCCTGAGAGGAGATCGTCTCGAGGGGGGATCACCGATCTGACGCACGCTGATGTTGGGCAGTCGTCTAGCAGCAGCTCAGAGCGGCAGCCCCACCAGGGCAGGGCTGCCCTCTGGTCTGGGCTCGACCGTCCCCAGCTGCCAGGCCTGGTGGCCCGCCTGTCGGCACAGCTCCAGGGCGCGCGCGCGTTCGGCCTCTGGAACGATCAGGCAGAACCCGACCCCCAGATTGAAGGTGTTCCAGAGGTCGGCTTCGGGCACATCGCCGGCCTGCTGCAGCCACTGGAACAGCGGCGGGCGCTCCCAGCTGCCGGCATCCACGGCGGCGCGGGTGCCGCTGGGCAGGCAGCGGGGCAGGTTTTCAGGCAGCCCACCGCCGGTGATGTGGGCCATGGCCTTGAGCTCGAGACCGGCGCCCAGCAGGCTCTTGACCAGCGCGGCGTACAGGCGCGTCGGCTCTAGCAACGCTTCGATCAAGGGCACCCCACTGCCCGGCAGGGTGCTGGTCGCATCGATGGCGTTGGCCTCCAGGATGCGGCGCACCAGGCTGAAGCCGTTGCTGTGCACCCCGCTGCTGGCGATCGCCACGATGGCGTCGCCCGGTGTGACGCTGCTGCCGTCGATCAGCGCGTCTTCGTCGACCACGGCCACGCAAAATCCAGCCAGGTCGTAGCGACCGGGGCCGTAAAAGCCCGGCATCTCGGCGGTTTCACCGCCGAGCAGCGAGCAGCCGCTCTGGCGGCAGCCATCGGCGATGCCCCCCACCACTTCGGCCATGGCTTGCGGGCTGAGCTTGCCGGTGGCCACATAGTCAAGAAACAGGAGGGGCTCGGCGCCGCTGGTGATCACGTCGTTGACGCACATCGCCACCAGGTCGATGCCCACGTTGTGATGGCGCTGGTGAGCCTGGGCCAGTTCGAGCTTGGTGCCGACACCATCGGTGCCGGCCACCAGCAACGGCCTGCGCATCCCGGCTGGCAGCCGGGTGAGGCCACCGAATCCACCCAGGCCGCCAACCACCTCAGGGCGGTGCGTGGCCTCGACGCTGGCGCGGATCCGTTCCACGAAGGCGCGTCCGGCCACCACATCCACTCCGGCTGTGCGGTAATCCATGGCTGGCGGGGCGTGTGCTGCTGAGCGTCTGTTGATCCTGCATCAGCGCCCTGGCTGTGGGCGGCTACGCGATTGGCACATTGGCCAATCAGCGCCCCTTATTTGTTTGATCAGGCCTGCTGATGCTTGGTTGCCGCGGTGGGGCGGCGAGAGGCCAGTGAGGGGCGGCTCTGCGGGTGTTGATGACCATTGCTGATCAGTCGTTGCAGCCGGGAACCGACCCTTTGGCCCTGGCTGCAACGGTTACGGTCCTGCCGTTGTTACTTCTGCGAGGAACTCTGTCGCCGAATTGTCTGATGGCAGATCTTGGCTCTCCGGAGTCATTCAGCTGAACAGGCAATCCAACGTCGATGAACCCGGTTTTGCCGAGGTTGCTGCTTCGAGCAGCGTGTTCCGCTCGTTATGCGTCAATCCTTTTCCCTCGGAGCCCTGGTCCTGCTTCTCTCTGGCAGTGCGATGCTCCCCGGCCTTGCCGAGACAGGCCGAGCTGCATCCTTGAATGCCGAGTCCGTTGCCGCCATCAGCAATGAGCTGGCGATCCGTGAAGCGACCGACTCCACCACCCTTGATCAGCCCAAGCAACCCGAACTGCCGCTTCCGGTTTCTCCCGAACCCCAGGCCCAGCCCCGTGTTCTGGCGATTAAGACCGGTCAGGCCAGCTGGTATGGCCCCG
>VGPQ01000319.1 GCA_016882555.1 Cyanobacteria bacterium M_surface_7_m2_040 | reverse complement strand
TGGTGGTTGGCGGCCCAGCTGCTGCTGATCGCCGCCCACCTGTTGCCCCCCTGTCCGGCGCCGGGCAGCTGGGGCTATGCCTGGCCGCTGCCGCTTGCCCTGGGGGGTGCGGTGCTGTTTGTGGTGGGGCTTGGGCTGGCCCTGCAGAGCGTCTTCACGCTGGGCACCAGCCTCAGCCCCCTGCCCGAGCCCATGGCCGGCGCCGTGCTGGTGACCGGCGGCGCCTACCGCCGCTGCCGCCATCCCCTCTACCAGGCTGTGCTGCTGTGCTCCCTGGGGGTGACCCTGGCCCTGGGCAGCCTGCTGCATCTGGCCCTGGGCCTTGGCCTGGGTGGGGTGCTGGGGGGCAAGGCCCGCCGCGAGGAGCGGGCGCTGCTGGCGGTTCATCCCGACTACAGCCGCTACCGGGAGGTCACGCCTGCCATCATTCCGGGACTCCCCTGGCTCGACTGGCGCGCGTGACGACCTGTGTGAACGCCTGGCAGTTTCTGGGCCATCCGGTGCATGCGTTAACGGCGGCGCCGGCGGCACCCGAGGGGCCTGCCGTGCTGCTGGTGCATGGCTTTGGCGCCTCCACCGATCACTGGCGGCACAACATCCCGGTGCTGGCCCAGACCCACGAGGTGCATGCCATCGACCTGCTGGGCTTCGGCCGCAGTGCCAAGCCCGCCGGCCTCACCTATGGCGGTGCCCTCTGGCGCGACCAGCTCAGCGCCTACGTGCGCGAGCGCATCGGCCGCCCCACGGTGCTGGTGGGCAATTCGCTGGGGGGCTTCGCCTCCCTGGCCGCGGGGGTGGCGCTCGGCGAACAGGCCGCCGGCGTGGCGCTGCTCAACGCCGCCGGGCCCTTTTCCGATGAACAGGCGGCGCCCAAGGGCTGGGGTGCCATCACCCGGGCCACCATCGGCGGCGCCCTGCTCAAAAGCCCGCTGCTGCAGCGGCTGCTGTTTGAGAACCTGCGCCGGCCGGCCACCGTGCGCCGCACCCTCAACCAGGTGTACATCGACCGCACCAACGTCGATGACGAACTGGTGCAATCGATCCTGCGGCCGTCGCGCGATCCGGGGGCGTTTGGGGTGTTTCGCACGGTGTTTGACATCCCCCGCGGCCAGCCCCTCGATGAGCTGTTTGCCGAGCTGGGCTGCCCGCTGCTGCTGCTGTGGGGCATCCGCGACCCCTGGATCAATGCGGCCGGGCGGCGCGCGGCGTTTCAGCGCCACGCTCCTGCCCAGACCACCGAAGTGGTGCTCGAGGCGGGCCACTGCCCCCACGACGAGGTGCCCGATCAGGTGAATCGGGCAATGCTGGAGTGGCTGGCCGAGCTCACCCCGACGGGTGTGGCTCAGCCGGCTTGAGCGCAGGCTTCAGCCCGCTACCCCCGGCAGCCGGCCCCGGGCCAGCTGGCCCTTGGGGTCGAACTCCCGTTTGACCGCTTCGATCAGGGATCTCGACGGCGCATCCAGCCAGGCCGGCAGCGGCGCGCTGCCCGGCGTGGGGGCTGGCTGGCGCAGCACGGTGAGGTATCCCCCCAGCTGCTGGCAGCGCCGACGCAGGGCTTCCACCCGGTGGCGCGGCAAGGCGCTGGCCCGGCCCCAGGCGTCGCCAATGCCGCTGCCGGCGGCCAGCACCACCGGCAGGCCCTGGAGTTCGGGGGCGCCCAGGAGCGTGCAGCACTGCGTGGCTGGCACGGCCAGCCGCAGAAGCCAGTCGGCCTGGGGTGAGGATTGCGGACCGGCGCTGGGCATCCCCCGTTGGGCCGCCAGCAGCGGTTGCATCGCGGAGTGGCTGCGCTCGTCGAGCTGGAGGCCGCCAGTGCTGCTGCCGTTGCAGCCATCGCTGCCCCTGCTGCGGATGCAGGCGATCTGCTCGGCCAGGGTCGCTGCGTCGATGCTGGCCAGGGCGATCAGCAGCAGCGGCTGCTCCGCCAGGCCGGCGGCGGCGGCCAGTGGCGCGCTGCAGAGATCGACCCGCTCGGGGCTGAGGCTGGAGTTGAGCAGCCAGCGGCTCAGCTGCTGCAGCTCGGGCAGCCCGCCCTGGATCAGCAGGCTGCGGCGCTGGGGCGGGATCGGCTGGGTGCGCAGGGTCACTTCGGTGATCAGGGCCAGCGCGCCCCAGCTGCCGGTGAGCAGGCGCATCAGGTCGTAGCCAGCCACGTTCTTGACCACCTTGCCGCCGGCGCGGGCCAGCACCCCATCGCTGCGCAGCAGCTGGATGCCGAGCAGCTGGTCGCGCAGCCCCATGGCCCGTTGGCGGTAGCCGCCCGTGAGGCCGCGGGCGAGCAGGCCGCCGATGCTGGTGGGGGCCTCGCCCCAGGGCTGATCCACGGCTAACCACTGCCCGTGGTGTGCCAGCGTCTCCTGCACCTCCACCAGTGGTGTGCCGGCGCCCACGCTGAGGGTGAAATCGCCGGGATGGTGCTCGCGGATGCCGGCCAGGGCGCGGCTGCTGAGCACCAGGCTCTCGGGCGCCACCGGCGGCCCCCAGTCGAGACGGCTGCCCAGGCCCGCCGGCAACCAGGGGGTGGCCTGCTG
>VGPQ01000318.1 GCA_016882555.1 Cyanobacteria bacterium M_surface_7_m2_040 | reverse complement strand
GCCGCAGAGCTGGGCCAGGCCGCCTGTGAGACCCCCGAACTGATCACGGCGATCCACGGCATCGGCGGCGAAATCGCCCAGAGCCTGGAGCAATGGTTTGCCACAGCGGCCAACCAGCGGCTGCTGGAGGAGCTCGAGGGCCAGGGCTTCTCGCTCGCTGCCAGCGCCGCTGAGCAGGCGGGCGCCGCCGAGCGGGCCAACGGCAGCGGCGCCCACCTCTCCGGGCTCACGTTTGTGCTCACCGGCACGCTGCCGTCGCTCAGCCGCAGCCAGGCGCAGGAGCTGATCGAGGCGGCCGGCGGCAAGGTGAGCGGCTCGGTCAGCAAAAAGACCAGCTATGTGATTGCCGGCAGCGAAGCCGGCAGCAAGCTGAGCAAAGCGGAAAGCCTGGGCGTGCCGGTGCTCGACGAAGCGGGCCTGAAGACCCTGCTGCGGGATGCCACGGACGGATCACCCGTCTAACCCTTCAGCTGCTCCCTCAGCTGGTCCAGACGCCGCGCATTCACCCCCAGATCGGAATCCCCCAGCCGCGACAGCGAGCGCGCCTGCAACTCGCCGCGGGAGGCATCGGCATAGAGCTCGAGGTCGTCGACAAAGCCAAACAGGGCGCTGCTGGCGGTGGCGTGCAGATAGCCATCGCCCTGCTCCAGCACCTCGGTGCGTGGCATGGCCTCAATCACGGGCAGCAGGGCGGCCAAGGCAGCCTCGGGATCGGCCACCGCCCAGTTGGCCCGGGCGCAGTGGGCCGGGCTGGGACAGGGCGAGAGGGCACCGTTGTGCACCCCCAGATCGACAGGCACCGGGCCCACCAGGTGAAACAACGCCAGGGTGAGGGTGAGCAACAGCTGGGTCATGGTGGGGGGTCAGGCCAGTTCCAGGCCCAGGTGTTCAACGTAGGGCTGGACGTCGAGGCTCAGCGACGACCCGGGCGGTTGACCGGACCGCCCGCATTGGGGCCCACGCCCGGGCCGGCTGCGGGCCGCACACCAACGCCAGGAGCTCCAGCACCCACGCCAGGGGCGACCCCAACCCCAGGGGCACCGACGCCGGGGGTGGCGGCCCGCACGGCGGGGCTACCGACGCAGCCAACCGGAAGCCCGGGAGCCGTGCAGGGCACCGCGGCCGCCGGACCGGCAACGACGGCAGTGAGCACCGCAGCGATGGTGCCCGAGAGCTTGAGCATCGGACGACTGTCGAACAAAGGGGCCATGGAACGGGGCTCACGAACCACCAGATCCTGGCAGCGGGGCGCCAGGATCGGCCATAAAGCAGTTCTCAGCACCGGCCATGGTTGAACCCGCCGCCTACCGCTGGATCAAGACCGACTGCGGCCGCGCCAAATACCAGGAACTGGCCGCGCGCCGGGGAGCCGGCGCCCAACTGCGGCTGGCCTGGTTTGTGGCGATCGCCGCCCTGCGCGATTGGCCGCTGCCCCCGGTTGAACCGGGCTCAGACGCCTGAACGCTCGCTGGATGGGGCCTCCGCCTCCGCAGCCAGCGCCCGTTGGGCAGCCCGCCCCACGATCCAGACCACGGCCAGGGTGGCCGCGAGACCCACCAGGCGCAGGGCCCAGGTGCCGGCGTCGGCCTGGCCCGAGAGCACCGAACCGAAGCGGGCCACGTCACCGGCCAGTGCGCCCAGACCGCAGAACAGGATCGTGCCCGGCAGGATGCCGATCAGGCCAAGGGTGTAGTCGCGCAGGCTGACCTCACTGAGCCCATAGGCCAGGTTGAGCAGGGAGAAGGGGAAGGCGGGTGACAGCCGCGTCAGCAGCACCAGCCGCAGACCCTCGCGGCTCACGGCGCGCTCGATCGCCTGCAGTTTGGGCGCCGCGGCCAGACGGCGCCGGGCCCAGTCGCGCAGCCAGTGACGCCCCAGCAGAAAGGCGGCTTCGGCCCCCAGGCAGGCACCGACGAACACAATCACGCTGCCCCAGAGGGTGCCGTAGAGCGCCCCGGCCAGCATCGAGGCCCACACCCCCGGCAGCAGCAGCGTCACCCAAAGGGCATAGAGGGGCACGAAAGCCACGGCCCCCAACGGCGAAGCCAGGGCCGCCAGCAGCGCCTCGAGCGACGCCCCATCGAGCACGGGCAGGGCAGCCATTGTCGACCTGGCAGGCTTGCTGCGCTGACCCTACCGGTGCCCCATGGAGTGTTGTCTGCTTGGCACCGGCCTGCTGGGCTCGGCGATCGCAGAACGGCTGCTGCACCAGGGGCACCGGCTCACGGTGTGGAACCGCCACCCCGAGCGCTGCACAGAGCTCGCGGCTGCTGGGGCCCGTCTGGCCGCCGATCCGGCAGCGGCGGTCAGGGATGCCGAGCTGGTGCTCACGGTGCTGGCCGATGGCGCGGTCACCAGCGCGGTGCTGCTCGAGCAGGCCGGCCGCGCCCTGGCCGGCAAGCTGGTGCTGCAGCTGGCCACGATCGGCCCGGCCCAGAGCCTTGCGCTGGCCCAACAGCTGGAGCACCTGGGTTGCGCCTATCTGGAGGCGCCGGTGCTGGGCAGCCGGCCCGAAGCCCTGGCCGGACGCCA
>VGPQ01000317.1 GCA_016882555.1 Cyanobacteria bacterium M_surface_7_m2_040 | reverse complement strand
TGTTGAGCGCCATTCCGATGGCTATGTGGCTTACCCCCTCGGGATCAAGGGCGTCGTCGTTGGGCAGGGAGACTCCTACGAAGAGGCGCTGGAGGATGTGCGCTCAGCGATCGCTTTCCACAGGGAAACCTTCGGTCCTGATGCTTTTTAACAGGATGACCCTGTACAGGAGGTCTTCCTGGCCGAGATCGTTCTGGCTGGCTGATGCCGAAATTTCCGGTTGATGCACCCGCTTGATCGCGTTTTAAAGGCGCTTCAGACGCTCGGTTTTGAACTGGTCCGTGAAGGGAACCACATCGCCATGGCCAGGGCTAATCCAGATGGCACAAGGACACCTCTCACGATGCCCAATCATCGTTTGATCAAAGGATCAATCCTTCGGCTCATCCTCAGGCAATCGGACATCAGCAGAGAAGATTTTCTTGCTGCCTATCTGGAGAGCTGAGCCATCACCTCGGTGATGGTTGCGGCTTCCACATCGTCACGGATCACCACCGAACCGATGCCGGTGGGTAGCACGAAGCGCACCTTGCCGTCGCGCACCTTCTTGTCGCCCTGCAGGCACTCCAGCACGGCGGCGGGCTCCAGGTTGGGCATGGTCAGCGGCAAGCCAGCGGCCCGTACTAGGGCCCGCTGGCGGCGCTGCTCGCCAACGCCCCAGAGGGTCATGGCGCAGGCGATCTCGCCGGCGGCCAGCATCCCCAACCCCACGGCTTCGCCGTGTAAGTAGGTGCCGTAGCCGCAAAGGGTCTCGACCACATGGCCGAGGGTGTGGCCGTAGTTGAGGATCGCCCTTAGACCGCCTTCGCGCTCATCGGCGGCCACCACCCGGGCCTTGGCGGCGGCGGAGCGCTCGAGCACACGCTGCAGCAACTCCGGTCCCAGAGTTGCCTCGCTGGCCAGGCCGCTGTGCGGGTCGCGGGCAGCCGCAGCCTCGAGTTCAGCAAACAGGGGAGCATCACCGATCACCCCGTACTTGATCACTTCGGCCATGCCGGCGCGGAATTCCCGCTCCGGCAGTGAGGCCAGCACCGTTGGGTCGATCAGCACCAGCCGCGGCTGGTGAAAGGCGCCGATCAGGTTCTTGCCACCGGGGTGGTTGACGCCGGTCTTGCCGCCGATGGCCGCATCGACCATGGCCAACAGGGTGGTGGGCACCTGCACCACGGCGATGCCCCGCAGCCAGGTGGCGGCCGCAAAGCCAGCCATGTCGCCCACCACACCGCCGCCGAGGGCGACGATCAACGAGCCACGCTCGAGCTTGCGCTCAAAGGCGGCGTCGTGGATCAGTGCCACGGTGGCCTGTGTCTTCTGGTCTTCGCCCGCCTCGATCACCAGGACGTTGGCGTCAAAACCGGCCCGCTTGAGGCTGGCCAGGGCTGCGGCTCCGTAGTACTCACTGACCACGGGGTTGGTCACCACCAGCACCTTGGTGCCCGCATTGAACCCCCGAGCAGCGACCTGCTCGCCCAGCTGCGCCAGGGCACCACGGCCGAATACCACGGGATAGGGGTTGGCGCTCAGCGCCACCTCGATCGTGCGCAGGGCGGTGGACGGCGTGGGCATCGGCAGTCGCGGGCTGCGCCGAGGCTACGGCGGCTGCCGGCTGATCCATAGGCTGAGCGTCCCTGTTGCCCGCTGAGACCATGGATGCCGAGCGCCTGCGGGCCCTGTTCACCAAGGCCTACGGCCAGCGCGGCCCCAGCGAGGCCCAGTGGCGGGAGTTGTATGCCCCCGACGTGCATTTTCAGGACCCCACCCAGGAGCACCACGGGCTGGACGCCTACATCAAGGCCCAGGAAGGGCTGCTGAAGCGCTGCGACGACACCTATCTGCTGCCGGGTGCCCTGGTCATCGAGGGCCAGGCGGCCTTCGTCGAATGGGAGATGGGCCTGAAGATCAAGGGCATCACCTTTGTGTACCCCGGGGTGACGCGGCTGCGTTTCAGCGACGCCGGCCTGATCGTCGAGCACCGCGATTACTTTGATTTTGTGGGCCCCACTTTCGGCCCGGTGCCGCTGCTGGGCGGTTTCGTGCGCTGGCTCTACGGCCGGTTTGTGGGCTGATTCAGGGCAAGGTGATTCAGGGCAACGTGAAGCCCGACTGCAGGTGCTTGAGGTCGAGCATCACCCAGGTCACCCAGATCACCAGAGCCAGCACACCGCTCGCCGCGGCAAAGCGCCCCAGGGTGCGCACCACCACGGTGGTGAAGCTGATCTCTTTCACGGGAACTCCTGGGTTGAGACCCCATCATGCTGGGGCCGGGCGTCGACGCTGCAGCAGCCGCTGCCATGGCTGTGTCGCCACGGTGGGTTCGATGATGGGTGCTGCTGAGTCATGTGTTGGTGATGAAGTTGCCCGAGGGTTGGCGCGTCTGGCTGCTGGTGATCGGCCTCAATGTGATGGCCGCCGCGCTGTGGTTCGTGGATCGTGGTGTCGAGCGACCGGAGCCCGGCGGCAGCCTCTGGCAGCTGATCCGTTCGCTCGGTTCCGGAGGCTGAGCGGTATGCCGACCCTGCAGCAGCCAGCCCTGGTG
>VGPQ01000316.1 GCA_016882555.1 Cyanobacteria bacterium M_surface_7_m2_040 | reverse complement strand
GAGCAGGCCGCACAGCAGCAGACTCAACAGCGCCAGCAGACCCTGCCAACTGCGCCAGTGATCGGGCGATGGGTGGGTCATGCCCGGCGGCGGTTGCCCTGTGATTCTCCATGGCCAGGCGCAGAGGGGCGAGACACGAATGCGCTCCCATACAGTTGACCTCGAGCAGCAAAGCCCCCGTGTCGCTTCGGCTTGTGTTGGTCCGCCATGGGCTGAGCAGCTTCAACGTCGAGCACCGCATCCAGGGGCGCGACGATCTCTCCAGCCTGACGGCAGCGGGGCTGGAGCAGGCCCGAGCCACTGGAGAGGCCCTCAGGGACGTGCCATTTGATGCGGCCTACACCTCGGCGTTGCGGCGCGCCCGCGACACCGCTGCGGCCCTGCTGGACACCCAGGGGCAGGGGCGCAGCGCCACAGCCGACGACCTGCTGCTGGAAATCGACCTGGCGCCCTGGAGCGGCCTGCTGCGGCAGGAGCTGAAGCAGCGCTTCGCCGCCGAGGAACGGATCTGGCGCGAGGCCCCCGAGCAGCTCGAGCTCAGCCGCAGCGACGGCAGCCGCTACAACCCCCTGCAGGAGCTGATGCAGCAGGCCGAGACGCTGCGGCAGCAGCTGATCGCACGTCATCTCGAGGCCGGCACTGACCGTCCCCAGACCGTGCTGGTGGTGGGCCACAACGCGATCCTGCGGGCCCTGATCCTGCGGCTGCTCGACCTGCCAGCCAGCCAGTTCCGGCGGCTGCGGCTCGACAACGCCTCGGTCTCGGTGCTCAACGTCAACGCCGGCGGCGACGTGCAGGTCGAATCGCTCAACGGCACCGCCCACCTCGGGGGGGGCCTGCCGAGCAAGGGGGCGGGGCCACGGCTGCTGCTGGTGCGCCACGGTGAGACCGACTGGAACCGCCAGGGGCGCTTCCAGGGCCAGATCGACATTCCGCTCAATGCCAACGGCCGCAGCCAGGCCGAAGCGGCCGCGCAATGCCTGGCGGAGGTGCACCTCGATCGGGCCTACACCAGCGCCATGGCGCGACCACGCCAGACCGCCGAAGCGATCCTGCGCGCCCACCCCGGCGTGCCCCTGACCAGCACCCGTGGCCTGGTCGAAATCGGCCACGGCCTCTGGGAGGGCCGGCTTGAAGCGGAGATCGCCGAGGGCTGGCCCCAGCTGCTGGACGACTGGAAGCGCGCCCCCGAAACGGTGCAGATGCCCGAGGGGGAGACGATTCACGACGTCTGGGAGCGCTCCCTGGCCTGCTGGCTTACCATCGCCGCCAGCCTGGGGGCCGAGGAAACCGCCCTGGTGGTGGCCCACGACGCGGTCAACAAGACCATCCTCTGCGCCCTGCTTGGCCTCACCCCGGCCCACATCTGGGCGATCAAGCAGGGCAACGGCGGCATCACGGTGATCGACTACCCCCATGGGGCCAGCCAGCCGCCCGTGGTGGCCGCCATGAACCTGACCCATCATCTTGGGGGAGTCCTCGACCGCACGGCTGCCGGTGCCCTCTGAGCCCCTGCTCTGGCTGCAACAGCTCTCGGTGTTGCGGGGGCCCGATCAAGCCCCACGGCGCGACGACGCCCTGATCGGCGACGACGGCACGCTGCTGGCCCTCGGCGAGGGCGCAGGCCAACAGGCCCACGCCGCCGGGCTCACGCCGCGGGTGGAGCCCGACTGGCTGCTGGCCCCCACGTTGGTGGACCCCCACAGCGTGCTGGAGCAGCCCCTGCTCTCCCGCGCCGAGACGCTGCAGAGCCTGGCGATCGCTGCGGCCCAGGGCGGCTACGGCCAGGTGGCCCTGCTGCCCTGGGGTGAGCGGCCCCGCGACCATCCCGAAGCGCTGCAGCTGCAATGGGAGCCCCCCCAACAGCTGCATCTGTGGGGCAGCCTCAGCCTCGGCGATGCTGGCCTGGAGCTCTCGCCCCATGGCGAGCTGCTGGCAGCCGGCGCCATCGGCCTGGCAGCGGCGGCCGAGCTCCCCAGCCCCAACCTGCTGCAGCGCAGCGTGGAGCTGGGCGAGGCAACCCGCCAGCCGCTGCTGATCGCGCCGCGGCAGCGCAGCCTGAGCAACGCCGGTCTGGTGCGCGAGCGCATCGAGGCGCTGCGGGCGGGCTGGCCGATCGACCCAGTGACCAGCGAAACCCTGCCCCTGGCCACGTTGATCAGCCTGCAACAGGGCCATCCGCAGCAACAACTGGTGGCCATGAATCTCTCAACCCGCGAGGGCATCGAGGCACTTGCAGCCAGCGGCAGCAACCTGCAGGCCACCGTGCACTGGTGGCATCTGCTGCAGGACAGCAGCAGCCTGGCCCCCACCGCCCGCGGCTGGCGGCTCGAGCCGCCCCTGGGGGGGCCGGCCGATCGCCTGGCCCTGCAACAGGCCCTGCAGAGCGGCCTGATCACCGCTGTGGCCGTGCATAACCAGGCCCTTGACGCCGAGGAGCAGCTGCTGCCCATCGACCAGCGAGGCGTGGGCCTGGCCGGCCATGGCCCGGTGCTGCCGCTGCTCTGGCACGCGCTGGTCGACACCGGCGACTGGTCGCCGC
>VGPQ01000315.1 GCA_016882555.1 Cyanobacteria bacterium M_surface_7_m2_040 | reverse complement strand
TTGAGGAACCAGGGCCGATCCACCTGCATGGCACGCAGGCGGTTGAGCAATTGCTGCCGCTGATCCACCTCAGCTGCGGGCAGGCTGCTGGGCAGCTGCAGGGCGCTCTCGGACCCTGGCAGGGCCAGGCGACCACGGCTCAGGAACCACCAACCCAAAGCCGTCCCCACCACCGCCGAGAGCACCAGGGCGATCACCACCGGCCAGACCCCACCCTCAACGGCCTCTTCACGGGCCTCGGCGCGGCTGCGGGCCGATCGGGATTCGGGTTCGGGGTCAGGTGCCGGCAGCGGCGGCAGCTCGGCGACGGGTGCCACCACGGCAACCTCGGGCGCCGGCAGCTCAGGCTCAGGGCTGGGGGGCACGAGCACCACGGTGCGATCGGCCCGCGGCACGGGGCCGGTGCTGTCGGGCATCGGCAGCGCCTGAAACGCCTTCAGGGCCGCCGCTGCCGAAGCAAACCGATCGGCCGGTGCGGCGCTGAGCAGGCGGGCCAGCAGGCCCTGCAATTCCGGTTCAGCCTCAAGCGCCACGGGCCAGCGCCAGGCGAGGGTCACCGGATCCAACAGGGCCGACGGCTGCAAGCCGCTGACCAGCACCAACGCCAGCACCCCGGCAGCATGCAGATCCATCCAGACCTGGGGCACACCGCTGCGGGCCAGCTCCGGAGGGGCGTAGCCGGCCGTGGCGGTCGGCAGCCCGCACACGAGGCCGAAATCAAGCAGCACCGGCAGGCCATCGCTGTCGCGGCGCAGCAGGTTGGCGGGGCTGAGATCGCCGTGCACCAGCTCCTGGCTGTGCAGCACCGCCAGCACGGGCAGCAGCTGCCGCAGCAGCAGCACCACCTCGCCCGCTCCAAACACCAACTGCCGCTCGAGCCGGGCGGTGCGCAGCTGGTCGTAGCTGCGGCCGACCTGCCATTCACGCACCAGCCAGAGGTTCTCGCCCTCGCTGATCGCAGCGCCGAGGCGCGGCACCTGGGGGTGGAGCACCCCCTGCAGCTGGGACCAGCGCTGCCGCGCTTTGGTCTGGTCAAACGACGGACCCAGCTGGCGCAGCGCCACCGCCGCCTCGGCGGCGAGCAGGTCACTGCCGCGCCAGAGGCTGCCCTGATCCCCGGTGCTGAGGCATTGCTCGAGGCGGTAGCGCTCGGCGATCAGGCTGCCTGGACTGGGCATGGCATCACTCACAGACCGGCACCGACGGGTTGGCGTGGCTGGGGTTGTTGCAGGCCCTTGGAGGCCAGCCAGGCAGCGTCATACAGCCGGGAGCGGTAGCGATCACCGCTATCGCACAGCACCGTCACAATCGTGTGGCCCGGACCAAGCCGGCGGGCGGTCTCGACGGCCGCGGCCACGTTGATCCCCACGGAGCCACCGAGAAACAGACCTTCCTGCCAGAGCAGCTGGTAGATGGTCTCCAGGGCCTGTTGGTCGTCGATGCGCACGGCATCGTCGATCGGCACATCCTCGAGGTTGGCGGTGACGCGGCTGTTGCCGATGCCCTCGGTGATCGAGGACCCCTCACTGGACAGCTCACCACTGGTGGCCCAGCTGTACAGGGCGCTGCCATGGGGATCGGCCAGCACGCAGCGCAACCTGGGGTTCTGCTGCTTGAGATACAGCGCCACACCGGCGTAGGTGCCTCCGGTGCCGGTGGCGGCCACCCAGGCATCCACCTGGCCGCCGGTCTGCTGCCAGATCTCGGGTCCTGTGGTGTTGAAGTGGGCGCGGCGGTTGGCCAGGTTGTCGAACTGGTTGGCCCAGATCGCGCCAGGGGTTTCGGCCGCGATGCGCCCCGACAGCTTCACGTAGTTGTTGGGATCGCGGTAGGGCACCGCCGGCACCGTGCGCACCTCGGCCCCCAGACTGCGCAACAGGCCGATCTTCTCGGCCGACTGGGTCTCGGGAATCACGATCAGCGCCTTGTAGCCGCGCGCATTGCAGAGATGGGTGAGGCCGATGCCGGTGTTGCCGGCGGTGCCCTCCACCACCGTGCCCCCCGGCTGCAGCGCACCGCTCTGCTCGGCCTCCAGCAGAATCCCCAGTGCCGCCCGGTCCTTGACCGACCCGCCGGGGTTCATGAACTCAGCCTTGCCGAGGATGGTGCAACCGGTGAGGGCACTGAGGGCGTTCAGGCGGATGAGCGGGGTATTCCCCACCGCGCCCACAAATCCATCGGTGATCCCAGGGCCCATGAGCAAGCACGTGCTTGGGCGGATGGTAGGCACCCCCGGGCCGGACCCTTAGGGTCAAGCCATCGCAGCTGCGCATCGCCACTGCCCGACGCAATGGAGGCCATGGACCTGGCGCAACGGCTCAGGCAGGTGCGGCAGCACAGCCACGAGCTGGTGGAGCCGCTGGAGGTCGAGGACCTGTGCCTGCAGGGCATGGCCGATGCCAGCCCGCCCAAATGGCACCTGGGGCACACCACCTGGTTCTTCGAGACCTTTGTGCTGAAGCCGGCCGCAGTGGCCGGGCTGCTGCAGGCCCATGAGCCGGCACCCGAGCCCTGGGGCTTTCTGTTTAACAGCTATTACGACGCCG
>VGPQ01000314.1 GCA_016882555.1 Cyanobacteria bacterium M_surface_7_m2_040 | reverse complement strand
CGGCCGCTTCAACCTGATGAACCAATTGCAGGCCGTCGGAGTTCTGCTGCAACTCGGCTTGCCCCTGGAGCCCCTGCTCGAGGGCCTCGCCAGCTTCAAGGGGGTGCCGGGGCGCATGGAACGGGTCCAGCTCGCGAGCCAGAACCCCTTGCCGGCCGTGTTGGTCGACTACGCCCACACGCCCGATGGCCTCGAGAACGCTCTGAGCGCCAGCCGTCCGTTTGCCAAAGGGCGATTGATCTGCGTGTTTGGGTGTGGCGGCGACCGCGACCGCAGCAAACGGCCCCAGATGGGTGCGATCGCCGCCCGGCTGGCCGATCGGGTGATCGTCACCTCCGACAATCCCCGCACCGAGGATCCCGAACAGATCCTGGCGGATGTGATCGCGGGAATCCCCGAAGGCACCGGCCTGCAGGTGACTGTCGACCGCGCCACCGCCATCGCCCAGGCCATTGCCGACGCCGGGGTCGACGATCTCGTGCTGATCGCCGGCAAGGGGCACGAGGATTACCAGATCATTGGCACCACCAAAAGCCACTTCGACGATCGCGAAGAAGCCGAAAAAGCCCTGCGCTCACGCCTGAAAATCTGATCAGATGCTGCATGCAAATGTTGCGCAAATTGCAAACCTTTTCGCCTACCGCATTATCCACATCAGACTGTGTTGATGCCTCGAAAACAACAGAAATGCCCATTACGTTGCAGCGATTAATGCTTGATCTGGCATGACAGCGTCAACCCCCCTTAAGCAAGAAAGTGCTTGCCGAAGCCTTTGGCACCTTTTGGCTGGTGCTGGGAGGCTGCGGCAGTGCTGCCCTGGCCGCCAATTTCCCCTACATCAGCGGATCGGACATCGCCCCGGGCAATCCCTTTGGCCTCGGTTTTCTGGGCGTGGCCCTGGCCTTTGGCCTCACTGTGGTGACCATGGCCTATGCCATCGGGCACATTTCCGGCTGCCACCTGAACCCGGCGGTGAGCTTCGGGTTGTGGGCTTCCGGCCGCATGAAGGGGGCAGAGCTGCTGCCCTACATCGTCGCCCAGGTGGTGGGCGGGGTGCTGGCCGGCGGCTTCATCAAGCTGCTGGTCGCCGGTGGGCCGGCGTTCAACGTGGTGATGTCGGGCAGCAATCCCCTCGCCACCAACGGCTGGGGGGCCCATTCGCCGGGTGGGTATGGCTTCGGCGCCGCCCTGCTGGTTGAACTGGTGCTCAGCTTCTTCTTCCTGCTGGTGATCATTGGCGCCACCGATCGCCTTGCCCCAGCTGGCTTTGCCGGAGCCGCCATCGGCCTCAGCCTGGCCCTGATCCACATGATCAGCATCCCCGTCACCAACACCTCGGTGAATCCAGCCCGCAGCACCGGTGTGGCCCTGTGGGTCGGCGGTGATGCGGTGGGACAGCTGTGGCTGTTCTGGCTGGCCCCGATCGTGGCCGCCTTGATCGCCGGCTGGGTGTACCGCAACGTGTTCGCGTCGTCCAACGGCTGACGCCGACGGAACATCCCTTCATACGCCTGTCATTCATACCGTTAGGGCTGCGATCAGACGATCCACCTCGGCCTCCGTCGTGGTGATGTGGGTGCAGGCGCGCAGGCAATCGGGCTGGTCGAGGCGGCGAATCCAGAGTCCCTGCTCGCCCAGCCGCTGCACCCAGGCCGCCGTTGTCCCCCCGGCAGGGCGAAAGCTCACCAGCCCTGCCGGCGGCGGTTCGGGAAGCAGCGTCTGCACCCCCGGAAGCGCCTGCAGCCCCTGCCACAGTTGGGCGCTGATGGTGGTGATGTGCGCCAGTCGCTCGTCTGGGCTGCCCTCTCGGGCCAGCAGCTGGAGGGATGTCGCCAGACCGCTGCAGAGCGGCACGCAGCTGGTGGCCACCTCAAAACGGCGCGCATCGCGATGCCAGCTGCTGCTGGCCGAGGCTTCCTGACGCAGGCTGCGCCAGCCGATCAGGGTGGGCTGAGCCTGCTCCAGCACCCGCTCGGAGAGCGCCACACCACCAAGGCCCTCGGGGCCGCAGCACCACTTGTGGCCGGTGAAGGCGTAGATGTCGGCCCGGGGTGCCGCCGCGTCAACGGGCACGCTGCCGAACGACTGGGCCGCATCCACCAGCAACCAGGGCTGGCAGGCATGGGCCTGCAAACGCTCGGCAACGGCGGCTATCGGCATGATCGCGCCAGTGTTCCAGAGCAGGTGGGACAGCACCACCAGCCGGGTGCGCGGCGTGAGGCAACGCTCCATAGCGGCCATCACAGCCCCCTCCAGTTCAGGCTGGGGAATCCGGTAGCAGAGCTCCAGCACAGGCAGAGCCTGAATGGCCAAGCCCTCGCGACGGGCCAGCTCCTGACAGGCGGCCACCACCCCAGGATGCTCACAGTCGCTGATCAGCAGCTCGTCTCCTGACTGCCAGGGAAGCCCCCAAAGGGGCAGCACGCAGCCACTGGTGACGTTTTCGGTGAGGGCGAGGCGGTGGGAGGGCACCCCGCACAGAGCAGCCAGCGCACTTCGCACACGCGACGTCTCTGCCTCGATGAAGGGCCAGACGGCCGTTGTGAACGGC
>VGPQ01000313.1 GCA_016882555.1 Cyanobacteria bacterium M_surface_7_m2_040 | reverse complement strand
CACCACAGCCACGGTGCTGGCCCAGGCCCTCGTGCGCGAAGGTCTGCGCAACGTGGCCGCCGGTGCCAGTCCGATCGTGCTGCGCCGCGGCATGGACAAAGCCGTGGCCCAGGTGGTCGATGGGCTCAAGGCTCGCTCCCAGGCCGTGGCGGGTGAGGCCATCCGTCAGGTGGCCACGGTGAGCTCTGGTGGTGACGAGGAAATCGGTCAGATGATCGCCGAGGCCATGGCCAAGGTCTCCGCCGATGGCGTGATCACCGTTGAGGAGAGCAAGAGTCTCGCCACCGAGCTCGAGGTCACCGAGGGCATGGCCTTTGATCGCGGCTATGCCTCGCCGTACTTCATCACTGACCAGGACCGCCGTGAGTGCCTGTTCGAGAACCCGCTGGTGCTCGTCACTGACCGCAAGATCAGCGCCGTGGCCGATCTGGTGCCGGTGCTTGAGGCGGTCAGCCGCAGCGGCAAGCCGCTGCTGATCATCGCCGAAGACATCGATGGCGAGGCGCTGGCCACCCTGGTGGTCAACAAGAACCGTGGCGTGTTGCAGGTGGCTGCGGTCAAGGCGCCTGGCTTCGGCGACCGCCGCAAGGCCATGCTGGCCGACATCGCCATTCTCACCGGCGCCACCCTGGTCAGTGAAGACCGGGCCATGACCCTCGACAAGGTCAGCCTGGCGGATCTCGGCGCTGCCCGCACGATCACGATCACCAAGGACGACACCACGATCGTGGCCACCGGTGAGCACCAGGCGGCGGTGGCCGACCGGGTCGCCGCCATCAAGCGCGAGCTCGAGGCCACCGATTCCGAGTACGACCAGGAAAAGCTCAACGAGCGCATCGCCAAGCTGGCCGGCGGCGTAGCGGTGATCAAGGTGGGTGCGCCCACCGAGACCGAGCTCAAGAACCGCAAGCTGCGCATCGAAGACGCGCTCAATGCCACCCGCTGCGCCATCGAAGAGGGCATCATTGCGGGGGGCGGCACCACCCTGCTCGAGTTGGCGGCCGGTCTTGACGGCCTGGCGGCTTCGCTGCAGGGCGACGAGCGCACCGGGGTCGCCATCGTGCAGCGCGCCCTCAGTGAGCCCGTCCGCCAGATTGCCGCCAATGCCGGCGCCGACGGCGCGGTGGTGGCTGCCGAGATTCAACGCCAGGGCAAGGGCTTCAACGCCGCCACTGGCATCTATGAAGACCTGCTGGCAGCCGGCATCCTCGATCCGGCCAAGGTGGTGCGCCTGGCGCTTCAGGATGCGGTGTCGATCGCGGGTCTGTTGATTACCACCGAGGCCGTCATCGCCGACAAGCCCGAGCCGCCCGCCCCTCCCGCTGGTGGTGGCGGCATGGACGGCATGGGTGGAATGGGCGGTATGGGTGGGATGGGCGGCATGGGCATGCCCGGGATGATGTGATCAGCCCAGGGCCTGGCAGTAAGCCGCCACCTGCAGGTCGATGCCGGTGATGGCGGTGCCTACCACCACCGCATCGGCCCCCAGCTCGAGGGCCCGCCGGGCCTGCTCAGCGCTGGCGATGCCGCCTTCGCAGATCAGGCTGGCGCCAGCCGGCAGCTCCCGTCGCAACGCCGGCAGCAGATCCCAGCCCGGTGGCCTGTGGGCGGCCGTGTCTTCGGTGTAGCCATACAGGGTGGTGCCGACCCAGTCGCACCCCAGCTCGGCCGCCCGCAGCCCATTGGCGACGCTGTCGATGTCGGCCATCAACGGGGCCCCCAACTCGCTTCGGGCGCGTTGGACCAATGCGGCTAGGTCTTCTCCTGCCGGTCGGTAGCGGTCGGTGGCGTCGAGGGCGATCACCGAGGCCCCGGCCGCCCACACGGTGCTGATGTGCTCCCAGCCCGGGGTGATGTAGACGCTGCTGCCTGGGAGTGTGCGCTTCCAGAGACCGATGATCAGGGCGTCGGGGCAGCGCCGCCGCACGGCGCCAATGTGCTCAGGACTCTCCAAGCGCACACCGCTGGCCCCATTGCGCAGGGCGGCTTCGGCCATCGCGGCGATCACCCCAGGGGCCCGCAGGGGTGAACCCTCCGGCGCCTGAACCGAGACGATCAGCCCCTGGGGCCTGGTGAGATCAGGCGGCATCGCTGTGCAGCCAGGCGCGCAGATCGGCCAGGTCGACCGGCAGGGGGGCTGGTCTGACTGCTGCCGCAGGAGCTGCCGGGGTGGCGGTAGCCGCCGGGTCCAGTGCCTGCAGAGGCGTCAGGGCCCAGGGATCGTCGCTGGGCTGCTGCCCGTTGGGCTCGAGGGCGGGCACGAGCGAAGCCGCAGCGTGAGTGGCGGGATCCTGCCGCAGCGGGGCCAGGGCTTCGCTGAGCGCGTCCTTGAGCAAGGACTCCACCGCTTGCCGCGACGGCACCGGCTCCTGGGCGACGAGGGTCTCCGTGCGCAGCTGCTCCCGCAGCCACCGCACGCTGTCCTCGCCGCAGTGGTGCGTCAGCGGGCCCAGCAGACATCGCTCCAACGCCTCGAAACCCTGGCGATGCACCAGTTGCTGGCTCAACCGCTGGGCCAGATCGCTCTGGCGGTTGATCACCGCATCAATCAA
>VGPQ01000312.1 GCA_016882555.1 Cyanobacteria bacterium M_surface_7_m2_040 | reverse complement strand
CGCCATGGGCAGCCCACTGTGCCGCGCGCCTCGGCCCTCTACAACCTCGGCAACGTCAAGGGTTCCCTCGGGGATTGGCAGGCCGCTCGGGCCAGTTTCGAGGCTGCGGCCGAGGCCAGGCCGGGCTTTGCCATGGCTCGCTCCAGCGCGGCCCTGGCCGCGTTTCAACTCGGCGATCTGGAGACGGCAGAGCGGCAGTTGCGGGCGCTGATCCGCCGGTACCCCCTGTTTGCCGATGCCCGCGCCGGCCTCACGGCCCTGCTCTGGCGTCAGGGGAGTCGCGGTGAGGCCGAAAGCCACTGGGCCGCCGCCTCCGGTCTCGATCCCCGCTATCGCCAGCGAGAATGGTTGCTGTCGATGCGGCGCTGGCCCCCGGTGCCGGTCGAGGCTTTGCAGCAATTCCTTGCCCTGGCCGGTTGATGGCACCGCGATGACAGCGTCTCTGGCCCACGACCGCAGCAATCCGGTGCTCAGCGATGACCTGCGGGACGTGCTCACCGCCGCCCTGCCTGAGCTGATCGAGCTGCGGCGGCACCTGCACCGCCATCCGGAGCTGAGCGGACAGGAGCAGCAGACCGCGGCCCTGGTGGCCGGTGAGCTGCGGCGCCATGGCTGGCAGGTGCGCGAAGGCGTGGGCCGCACCGGTGTGCTGGCCGAGCTGGGTCCCTCCAGCCTCCCGGGGGGTGGCCCCGCGCCCATCGTCGGCCTGCGGGTCGACATGGATGCCCTGCCGGTGGAGGAGCGCACCGGGTTGTCCTACGCCTCCTGCCGCCAGGGGCTGATGCATGCCTGCGGCCATGACATCCACGCCACCGTGGGTCTGGGGGTGGCGCGGCTGCTCGCCCATGTGGCGTGCCATGATCCGGCCCGTCTGACGGCCCGGGTGCGGCTGCTGTTTCAGCCGGCCGAGGAAACCGCCGAGGGTGCCGCCTGGATGCGGGCCGAGGGCGCCATGGAAGGGATCGAGGCCCTGTTTGGGGTGCATGTGTACCCCTCGATTCCGGTGGGCAGCATCGGCGTGCGTTGCGGCAGCCTCACCGCCGCCGCCGGCGAGCTCGAGGTGGAGGTGCTGGGCGAAGGGGGCCACGGCGCCCGGCCCCACCAGAGCACCGATGCGATCTGGATCGCCGCGCGCGTGGTCAGCGGCCTGCAGGAGGCGATCAGCCGCCGGCTGGATGCGCTGCATCCGGTGGTGGTGAGCTTCGGCCGCATCGAGGGCGGCAAGGCGTTCAACGTGATCGCTGACCACGTGCGCCTGCTGGGCACCGTGCGCTGTCTCGATACCGAGCTGCATGCCCAGCTGCCGGCCTGGATCGATGACACCGTGCAGGCCCTCTGCCAGGGCCATGGCGGTGAAGCACGGGTGCGCTACCGGGTGATCTCGCCACCGGTAAACAACGACCGCGAGCTCACCGAGTTGGTGGCCGGCGTGGGCGAGCAGCTGCTGGGCCGTGAGCAGGTGCAATGGCTGGAGCAGCCCTCGCTGGGGGCCGAGGATTTCGCCCAGCTGCTCGAGGGCACCCGCGGCAGCATGTTTCGCCTGGGGGTGGCCGGCCCCGAGGGCTGCAGTCCGCTGCACAGCAGCACCTTTGCGGCCGATGAGGGGTGCCTGCCGGTGGGGATCGGCGTGCTCACCGGCTCGCTGCTGCGCTGGATCGATCGGCGCGCTGCCAGGCTGGGCTGATGAAGGAACGGGCGCTGCTGATGCGTTGGTTGGCGTTGGCGGCACCCCTGCTGGTGCTGCTGGCCTTGTTGGCCCTGCTGCTGCGCTCGGGCTCCAGCCGCCTGCAGGCGCTGCCACCGTTGCTGATCGGCAGCGGCATGCTGCTCAGCAGCGTGGTCGCCCGGCGCCGCCAGCGGCGACAGTTGCTTCTGGCCCTGAGGGACTCCGATGCCTGAGCAACCGCTTGATCCCAAGCGCCTGGAGGAGCTGCGCCAGGCCATCGGTTCCGGTGATCCGTCGCGGGCGATGCCGGCCCTGGCCAACCTGCGCGAGGTGCCGCCTGAGCAGGCGATTCCGCTGTTGCTGCTCGGCCTTGAGCAGGAGGTGTTCATGGTGCGGTCGCTGAGCTGCGCCGGCCTCGGTTACAAGCAGAGCCCTGCTGGCTGGGACGCGCTTGAGCGGGCCCTCGTCCATGACGATGACCCCAATGTGCGCGCCGAAGCCGCCAACGCGTTGGTGAGCTACAGCCTCGAGCGAGCCTGGCCCCTGTTGATGGAGGCCTTCGCGGTCAACGATCACTGGTTGGTGCGCTGCAGCATCCTCTCGGCCGTGGCCGAACTCACGGAGGTACCCGGGCCCTGGCTGCTCGAGCTCGCCCGACTGGCCATCACCGATGCCGATGGCACGGTGCGGGTGGGTGGCGCCGAGATCCTCGGCCGCCTGGTGTCGGAAACAGGTGCCCCGGCCGAGCTCGCGGCGGCGGCCCGCGCTGCGCTGCTGCCGCTGCAGAGCGACAGCGATCACCGGGTGGTGGCGGCGGCGCTCAACGGCCTGCAACGCTGAACGGCAGCAGGGCTGTCCTTTCGGCAGGGCTGACACTGCTTTTTGAGCCTT
>VGPQ01000311.1 GCA_016882555.1 Cyanobacteria bacterium M_surface_7_m2_040 | reverse complement strand
TCTGCTGCACCGCTGCCTGGAGGGGCCCGCCTACGGCACTGTCGACGTGGGCCAGGCGGCGGCCTACGGGCTGGAGCTGGGCCGGGTTTGCGCGCCGCTACTGGCCCAGCGCTGGGAGGAGGGCTGGGATCGGCCCCTGGCCGACTGGCGCGAGCAGCTGGGCGTCACCGCCCTGGTGGAGCGCTCGCCGTTCAGGGCGAGCGACCAACGCGGGCGGGCCGAACAAACCTAAACTGACCAGATCAGGCAGACCAGGTCATGTCCTCCCCGCAGGGCGCTCCGTCGCCCGCATCGCCGGGACCCAAGCCGCGCAGCGTGAATGTGCAGGAGGCCAAGACGCACCTCTCGGCCCTGCTGGCCCGGGTTGCAGCCGGCGAACGCATCGTGCTGTCCCGCCATGGCAAGCCGATCGCCCAGCTGGTGCCGCTCGACCCCAGCCCGCGCCGCCAGCTCGGCTTCCTGCAGGGCCGTGTGGATGAGGCGTTCTTCGAGCCCCTGCCCGACGACGAGCTCGAGCGCTGGGGCTGATGCAGCTGCTGCTCGACACCCATGTGCTGCTCTGGGCGCTGCTGGAGCCTCAGAAGCTCTCGCCCGCCTTGCGCACCGCCCTGGAGGACAGCGACAACACCCTCATGGTCAGCGCGGCCTCCGCCTGGGAGATCGCCACCAAGTGGAGGCTCGGCAAGCTGCCACACGCCAGGGCCGTCGTCGAGAACTACGCCATGGCCCTGCATCGTCTGGCGGCGATTGAACTGCCGATCAGCGGTGCCGTGGCCCGCCAGGCCGGCCTCTGGCAGGTGCCCCACCGGGATCCCTTCGATCGCCTGCTGGCCGCCCAGGCCAGCTCCGACGATCTGCTGCTGGCGAGCACAGATCCGGCCTTCGCGCAGTTTGAGGGGGTGCGGACGCTGGCGTGAACCCAGGGCTGCGGCAGCAAGCTCGTTTCCATCCGCATCGCCACTTGTGGCCGGCAGATCCTCAAAGCCCAGAATCAGGCCCGTGCAGCGAGGCACTCCATTGGATGCCCTGATCCGATGACGTCATCAAGACGCGCACGATCCCGGAACCGCCCGATCGGGACGCAACCAGCTCGACGGCAACGGCGGCAAGAACCAGCTCCCGGCGTCAACACTGCTGCGTACACACTCCGGCACGATGATGGAGGTTCTTCCCAGCCGGGTTTTCATGAACGGCAACAGCCAGGCCGTGCGCATCCCGGCTGAGTTCCGGCTCAGCACGGATCGGGTGCAGATCACCTGCACCCCGGATGGTGATCTGGTGATCCACCCTTGCCCGACGAAGCGCGGCGAGGCCGTGCTTGAGGTCTTGGGAGGCTTTGAACAGGATTTTGTCGCTGCCCTGGTTGAACAGCAGGACGCGAAACTCCCGGTGCAGGAGCGGGAGACGCTTTGATCCACCTGCTCGATACCAACATCATCAATTATCTGATCAAAAACCGTCCGCCACAGGTGGCTGAGCGGATCGATGCTCTGGCGGCTGAGGACAGTCTCGCCATGTCGTTCATCACCTGGGCCGGACTCCTGCAGGGGGCTGAGGGCAGCCAGCGCCGCACGGCCACCCTGGCCCAGCTCGACGCCCTGGCCCGCCTGGTCCCGGTCCCCTACCCGGAGGGACCCGTCATCTGCCGCGCCTAGGCGGAGCAGGCGACGGCCCTGAAGAAGCGAGGCACCCCGATCGGGGCCAACGACCTCTGGATCGCTTGCCATGCGCTGGCCCTGGAGGCCACATTGATCACACACAACCTGCGGGAGTTCGAGCGGATTGACGGGCTTCAGCTGGCGGACTGGGCTGCGCCCTGATCCATTGATCGCTGCGCGGTCGCATCGAGCAGACGGCGCATCACCAACGTCTGCAGCAGCAGGGCTCTCAATACCACCATAAAAATCAGCGCCAGCAACTGCGCCCCCAGGGGTTCCGCCAGCGCTGGGGCGACGCCGCGCAGGTGGGGCAGTTCTTCGGTCATCGACACCGCCAGCGCCAGGGGCACCGCCGCCCGCAGGCCGCACCCGGCAACGACCAGGCGATCGGGCCCGGGGAAGCGGCCGGCCGGCAGCACGGCCCACACCGCCAGCAGCCGCGCCAGGGGCAGCACGATCGCCAGCGCCAGCCCGAGCGGCAGCACCGTGAGCAGGGCGGCGGGCTTCACCAGCAAGCCCAGCAACAGCAGCACTGTGATTTCGGCGGCCGTGTTCAGCGGATGCATCACCCGGCCCAGGGCCTGCTGCTCAAAGCGACCGATCCGGTAACGGCCGTTGGAGAGCAACATCCCGGCCACGAAGACCGCCCCCACCCAGCGCCATGGCGGCAAGGTCGTCTCGATCGAGGAGGCCAAGCTCCGCCATCGCCTCCGGGAGTTCGCGGCGGAGCACATTCGCTGGGGCAGCCGCATGGCGTAGCACCTGTTGCGGCGGGAGGGCTGGACCGTCAATCACAAATGAGTGCAACGGATTTGGCGGGAAGAGGGTCTGCAACGGCCCACTTGCCGGAAGCGAAAGCGGGCACAACCAGCCGACGGCTCAGTGCGGCGTCACCACGCCGAGCATCCCCACCAG
>VGPQ01000310.1 GCA_016882555.1 Cyanobacteria bacterium M_surface_7_m2_040 | reverse complement strand
GCCCAAAGACATCGCCGCCCCCAGCCACGGCAACAACGTGGCGGCGGTGGTGGCCTTCAACGGCTTCGGCAGCCTGTTGTGGCCCAACCGCGGCCTGCGTGAGCTGCACAAGCCGATGCTGCTGGTAGGTGGCAGCCTCGACCTGATCACGCCGCCCCTGAGTGAGCAGCTGGGGGTCTTTGCCGGGCAGCACCACCCGCACAGCCGCCTGGTGCTGCTGGAGGGCGGCAGCCATTTCTCCCCCGTGCGTGTGACAGACCAGGACCAGGCCCTGTTTCAGCTGGGGGCCGATCTGGTGGGCATCAACCCCAGGCAGGCCCAGGAGCTTCTGCTGCAACTCACGATCGAATTTCTCAAGGGCCTGCAGCAACCGCTGCTGCTCTCGCCGCAGGTGCGCCAACAGAGCGGCATCCGCGCCCATGTGCTCGACGGCCGCCGGGCCCAGCGCTGGAGCGAGCTGCTCAGAACTCGAGCCGCGGATCCAGCAGCGCCACCAGCACGTCAACCGTGACCGTGACAGCCACCACCAGGGCAGCCACCACGAGCACGATGCCCTGCACCAGGGGGTAATCGCGCTGGCCGATCGCTTCCTGCAGGCGGGCCGCGACCCCGGGCCAGGAGAAGGTGACCTCGATCAACAGGGCACCTCCGATCAATGAGGCCACCGTGATCCCGAGGATCGTGAGCACCGGCAGCAGGGCATTCGGCAGGGCATGGCGCAGGATCAGGCGCCGTTCGCTGAGGCCGCGGCAACGGGCCGCCTCCACATAATCGGAGGCCATGGCGCGGCGCAGGTTGAGCCGCAGGGCGTTGGCCACGATGCCGCTGAGCAGCACCGCCAGGGTGCTGGCCGGCAGCGCCAGGTGACGCAGGGTGCCCTGCAGCGGTAGCCAGTCGCCGAGGAGCAGACCCTCGCGCAGGCTGTCGAGCAGGTAGAAACCGGTGCCGACCGGTGGCAGCAGCGTGGGCGGGAAACGCCCCCCCACGGGCAGCCAGCGCAACCAGACCGCAAACACCAGCTGCGCCACCATCGCCAACCAGAACGACGGCAGGGCATAGGTGCCGATGCCATACAAGCGGGCCGCCAGATCCACGCGACCCTCAGCGCGCGCCATGCCGCTGAAGCCCACCGCCAACCCCACCACAGCGGCCAGCAGCAGCGCCACCGCCCCGAGTTCGAGGCTGGCAGGCAGGGTCTGGCCGATGACTTCGGTGACCGGCTGCTGGTTGGTGAGCGTGAGCCCCAGATCGCCCTGGAGCAGCTTCAGCAGAAAGCGGCCGTACTGCACCAGCAACGATTGGTCCAGACCCAGCTGGGCCCGCAGCGCTGCACGGGCCGCAGCCGACGCCCGGGTGCCCAGCAGGGCGTCAACAGGATCACCAGGCGCCAGCCGCAGCAGCAGGAACACCAGGGTGGCCAGCAGCCACAGCATCACCGGAGCCAGGGCCAACCGGGCCAGCACATAGCGCAGCAGGCGGCCGGGGCGGCTCATCGGCGTCTCAGCTCCTGCAGCAGCACCCGACCGGAGCCATCAAAGCGCGGCGCGGCGAGCTCCGGGCGCACCCAGATGCGGGGTTTCACCAGCCACAGCGGCAGGTAGGGGCTGGCGGCGGCGGTCTGGCGCTGGATGCGGCGCACCAGCGCCAGGCGCGCAGCGCCGCTGAGGGTGGCGCTGCGCTGCAGCTCAGTCTCCAGCCCGGGCCTGGTCCAGAAGCTGCCGCTGGAGGCGCTGCCACCCTTGCGGCAGCGCTCCCCCTCGGCCTGCTGGCAACCCAGCAGCGGCACCAGATAGTTGTCGGCATCGGGGAAATCGCCCATCCAATCGAGCACGATCAGGGGGAACGCACCCTCCCCAAGCAGGCGATAGGCGGTGGTCGTTTCCATGCCCTGCAGCCGCAGCTCCACGCAATCGGCCAGGTCGCGCTGCAGCAGCGCCTGCCAGGTGAGGGCAAACAGGCGGTCACTGGGCACATTGGAGCGGAAGGTGAGCTCGAGCGGCAGCCGCTGGCCGGCGCAGTAGCCCGCCTGGCGGTACAGCCGCCGGGCCGCCGCCGGGTTGTAGCGGGGCCAGGGCTGGGGCGTGCCGCCCGGCACCGCCGGCGGCACCAGGCTGCGCAAAGGGGCGTAGAGCCCCTGGCTGACGCGTTCGATCAGGCGATCGCGATCGAGGCTCAGGGCCAGGGCGCGCCGCAGCACTGGGTTATCGAGCGGCGGCTGATCGCTCAGCAGGCTCAGAAACACAATCACCAGGGCCGGGCCGGCCGCCTGGCGCAAGCGGCCGCGCTGCACCTGCCGCTGCAGCTCCACCTGGTGATCGATCTCGAGGCTGCTGGAGAGCAGACCATCCACCTCGCCGCTCTGCAGGGCACCGAACAGGGCAGTGGAATTGCTCAGCGACACCAGCTCCAGCCCGCGGTTGGCCGGCGGGCGCCCCCAATAGCCCTTGAACGGTTCCAGCCGCTGCTGTTGCGGGGTGTAGAAGGTGAGCCGGTAGGGGCCAGTCCCGACGAAGCGGTTGCTGAGCTGACGGCGGCTGTAGGGGCGGTAGGCGGTGGGCGAGAGCGGCGTCAGGTTG
>VGPQ01000309.1 GCA_016882555.1 Cyanobacteria bacterium M_surface_7_m2_040 | reverse complement strand
CTCCTGCAGGGCTTCGATGCGTTGGATGCGCGCTTTCTGTTTGGTGCTGCGGGCTTTGGGGCCGCGCCTCAGCCACTCCAGCTCGCGGCGCAAGACCCCCTTGAGCTTGGCTTCGCTGGCCGCTGCGGCCGCTTCCGCCTCGGCCTTGTGGGTCAGGTAGGTGGCGTAGTTGCCTTCGCTGCAACGGGCTTCGCCGCGGTCGACCTCGACGATGCGGCGGGTCACCTGATCGAGCACGTAGCGGTCGTGGGTGATCAGCACCAGCGCCCCGCTGAAGCGTTGCAGGTAGCCCTGCAGCCACTGCACCCCATCGGCATCCAGGTGGTTGGTCGGTTCATCCAGCAGCAGCACCTCCGGGTCGGCCACCAGGGCGGCCGCCAGGGCCAGGCGTTTGCGATACCCCCCTGAGAGCTCACCCACCTGGCGCTGGCCGTCGCTGATGCCCAGCCGCTGCAGCACCTCGCGGATCTGTTGCTCCAGGCCCCAGGCCTGGCTCTGGTCCATGCGGCTGTTGAGCTCGCCGAGCTGGCTCATCAGGGCGCTGTCGTCGTCGCCGCGGGCATGGGCGGCCGCCAGCGCCTCGCTCACCTCGGTGTAGCGGCGCAGCAGCTGCATCTTGGTGCCGCTGGCGCTGAACACCTGATCCAGCACGGTGCGCTCGGGATCGAGCTGGGGGTCCTGATCCACCAGCACGATGCGGGTGCGCGGCGCGCAGCGGCGTTCCCCGCTCCCCAGGGGTTCCAGCCCGGCGAGCACCCGCAGCAGCGTCGATTTGCCGGCCCCGTTGGGGCCGATCAGTCCCAGCCGGTCGCCGGCGCTGATGTGCAGGTCGAGATGGGCAAACAGGGTGCGCAGGCCGAAGTCCTTGCCGGCATCGACGAGGCTGATCAGGCTCAAACCGCCGGCCCCGAGACGCTGCCCCCGCGCTGCTGCAGGCGCAGGGCTTCGAGGTGGGCAAACACGCTCTTGTCGCCCACGTCGGCCGCGGCGGGCATCGGCAGTTTGCGCAGGCACAGCACCAGCAGCAGAGCGCTCTCAAGGCCCAGCAGCTGCAACGTCACAGGTCCGCTCAGCAGGCCAGCCAGATAGCCCAGCAGCGCCACCGGCAGCAGCAGGGTCACCCCGATCGCTTCCAGCCGCCTGAAGCAGAAGAATTCCTTGAAGCCGATCCCGGCCAGGGCGGCAAACAAGGGACCGATCGCCAGCATCCACAGCCGCTGCTGCTCCAGGGCCTGGGCCATGGCTCCAGGGCCGGCCCGCCAGGCCAATAGCACTGCCCCCAGGCAGCCCAGCAGCCACAGCAGTTGCAGGGCGCGGTGCAGGGGCCGCAGATAGATGTGGATCCACTGCAGTGCCATGCCGATACCCGCCGCCAGCAGCAGCAGCCAGGGCCCCAGCCAGGCCGCGTTGCTCCACTGCCACTGCACCAGCAGCGCCAGCTGGGCCACGGCGGCCAGCAGCAGGGCGAGCCGGTAGCTGAGCACCTCGCGCCGATCCCTGGCATCGATGCTGAAGGGTCCGTAGACCCCTTCAAACACTGGATCGCTCATGGTTGTGTCCCGGGTCCCATCACCAGTGTGCTCAGCGGCGGCGCGGCGGGCACGATGCCGCTGGGATGCAGGGGAAACAGGGCGCCGAAGTAGTCGCGGCGCCAGGCCTCGGGCCAGCAGCTGCCTTGCACCCCCGGCAGGGCAAAGAAGCGCTGCCGCCAGCGCGCCAGGGCTGGCAGCTGCCACAGGGCGATGCGGCTGCAGCCAAACAACGGTGCATAGACCAGTTCCAGCCGGATCAGGGTGGGAAACAGCACCACATCGGCCAGGCTGAGTTGCGCTCCGCTCAGCCACGCACCCGGCTGGGCAGCCACGCTCGCGTCGGCCATCTCCAGGGTCTCGAACAATGCGGCCTCGGCAGCGTCATAGGCCGCCTGGTTGCGGGCGAACCCGCAGCGGTAGACCCCGTCATTGACGCTGCCCTGCAGGCGATCCCGCCAGTGGCTGGTGGCTTCGGCCTGTGTCGCTGGATCCAGGTCGATGCCGGCAGCGGGCCAGCGGTTGAGCAGCTCGATCAGGCGCGCGCTTTCGTTGAGCACGATTCGCCCCTGGCTGATCGAATAGAGCGCTGGCACGGTGGCCCGTGTTCCCGCTGCGGCCCCACTGCGGCGGTAGAGCTCGGCCAGGGTCTGGCACCCCTCAAAGGGGACGGCAAAGCGCCATCGACCGGCCTGGGGATCCGGATCCACCACCAGCAGGCTGATGCTGGGTTCGAGCTGGCGCAGGGTCCACACCAGCCAGGCCCGATGGGCCCACGGGCAGCTGCGCCCCACGATCAGCACATGGCTTCCCGGCTGGGTGGCATCGGCCGGCAGTTCGGGCAGGGCGGTGAACGCCCCGGCCGGCCGGCGGTAATGGCCACCGCTGTCGGCCGGCCCCAGGCCATTCATCAACTGTTGCCATTGCCAGTGCCACAGGCAGCGGGCGCTGCGAACCAGGCTGGAGGGAGGAGCCATGAAGTGCGTCAGGCTGTGGGCGCGTGATCCGGAGATGCCCATGCACGACCCCACGGGCGGTTCAATCCTGGTGGTG
>VGPQ01000308.1 GCA_016882555.1 Cyanobacteria bacterium M_surface_7_m2_040 | reverse complement strand
GGGAGGCCCCAGGCCTTCAATGTGCGGTAGTTGTCGAGCCGCAGCACCCGGCCAGAGGCGAATACCTCGAGCCGTTCCTTGGGGAAGGCCTTGCTGCCATTGGCGAAGTAGTGCACCGTGCCAATGGAGCCATCGGTGAAGCGCAGGCTTAAACTAAAGGTGTCTGGGCGGGGCTTGCTGTCGGCGGCTGAGAGCAGCTGCAGCTGCTCGATCGGGCTACCGGCGAGATGGCGCAGCAGATCCACGAAATGGCAGGCCTCACCGAGCAGGCGGCCACCGCCGCGCTCGGGATCCTGGGTCCAGTGGTCGGCGGGGATGGCGCCGGCATTGCAGGTGTACATGAAGGCCCGCGGCCCCGGCAGACGGCTGAGCTGCTGGCGAAGCTCTAGCAGCAGGGGCGCAAAGCGGCGGTTGAAACCCACCATCAACAGGCCGGAGCTATGGGCCAGGGAGGCCTCGATGGCCTCGAGTTCGGCCGCGGTGAGGCAGAGCGGCTTCTCCACAAACACATGCTTGCCGGCCGCCAGGGCCTGCTGCACCAGGGCGGCATGGCTGTCGTGGCGGGTGGCGATCACCAGGGCTTGGGCCGCGGGATCGGCGATGGTGGCTGCGATGTCGGTGCTGGCCTGGCGGAAGCGATGGCGAGGCCCAAGCTGCGACGGCCCCAGCCCGCTGGAGGCGGCCAGGGTATGGAAGCGGGCACCAGCCCTGGCGAAGGCCGGGATCAGGATCCGGCTGGCGTAATTGCCCGCCCCGATCACGCTCAGCAGCGGCGCTGCCACGGGGGCGGAGGAGACGCTGGCCGGCGTGAGCGGCAATGGGATCGTGCGCTGGGCGGGATCAGCGCTGCCGGGATACTGCAGCAGGATGCCGAGACAGGGCTCGCTGCCGGTGAGCAGCGCATAGGCCTCCGGGGCCTGCGCAATCGGGTAGCGATGGCTAATCAGGGCCTCGGTACGCAGGCTGCCGGAGGCAAGGGCCTGCAGAACGGCCTGGAAATTACGCTGCTGGGTCCAGCGCACGAAGCCGAGCGGATAGTCGTGGCCGTGCTGCTCGTAGGCCGGGTCGTAACGACCGGGGCCATAGGAGCAGCTCACCTGGAAGGTGAGCTCTTTTTTGTAGAAGAGGTCGCGGCGCAGCTCCAGGCCGGTGACGCCCACCAGCACCAGGCGGCCACGCTGACGGCAGGCTTCCGCGGCGAGATGCATCGGCTCGCTGGAGGCCGTGGCGGCCGTGATCAGCACCCCATCAACCCCGACACCTTCGGTGTGCTCAAAGATCCAGGGCAGGGGCTCGGGGCCGCTGCCCAGGGCCAGCGCCTCGATACCGAAGGAAGCGGCCAGCCGGCATTTGCCAGGATCAGGATCGAGGCCGAGCACCCGGCAGCCCTGGGCCTGGAGCAGCTGGGCCGTGAGCAGGCCGATCAGACCAAGGCCGCTGACCAGAAAGGTTTCACCGAGGCTGGGGGCCGCCAGACGGATGCCCTGGAGACCGATCGAGGCCAGCACCGTGAAGGCGGCCGCCTCATCGCATACGTCCTGTGGAATCAGTGCACAGAGCAGCTGGGGCACCACCACCAGCTCGGCGTGGGCGCCGTTGGATGCGACGCGATCGCCGGGTTTGAAGCCCTGGACGCCCTCACCTACGGCCACCACGGTGCCGACGTTGCAGTAGCCGAGCGGCAGGGGTTGATCGAGCTTGCTGCGCACCGCGTCGAGGGTGGTGAGCAGCCCATCGGTGCGGGCCTTCTCCAACACCTGTTGCACCTTGTCGGGCTGCTGGCGTGCCTTGTCGAGCCAGTTGGCCTTGCCGAAATCCACCAGCATCCGCTCAGTGCCGGCCGACACCAGCGAGCAGCGGCTCTGAATCAGCAGTTCACCGCGGCGGGGGGCAGCCGCAGGCACGGCGGCGAGGGAGGTGGTGCCATCGGCCAGCGACTGGATCACCTGCTGCATCGGCTGGCCATGGGACTCGGGACCCAGCATCACATCACGCCCCCCTGCTGCCGCTCCCACCAGAGGGCAATGCACAACAGCGACCAGATGGTGTAGCTGGCGTCGCGGCGACCGCTGCGCTGATCGTCGAGCAGCTGCTGCACGGCGCTGGGGTGAAACAGACCGCCTGTGACGAGGCGGGCGGGGCTGAGGGTGTCGGCCACGAGCACCTGCAGGTCGTGTTGCAGCCAGCGCCTGAGCGGTGCCCCGAAACCGGTCTTGGGGCGATGGATCACCTCGTGGGGGAGGAGGCCGGCCATGGCCTGCTTGAGCACCCATTTGCCGCTACGGCCGCGCTGCTTGAAGCGATCCGGCAGCCGCCAGCTGAGGGCCAGGAGTTCCGGATCGAGGAAGGGCACCCGCACCTCCACGCCGGCCGCCATCGACATGGCATCGGTGTAGTGAAGGTTGTGATCAGCCAGGAAGAAGCGCTGCTCCAGGGCCAGCATCTGCTGCAGGCGGCTGAGGCCAGGCGGAAGCTGGGCGAGCCAGTCCTGTAGGGGCGCCGAAGCCGTGGTGTCCTGGAGCTGGCGCTGCATTGGTTCGCTAAGCAGCGGGCGCAGGCGGGCGGGTGTGCCCCAGCGGAAGTAGTGAATCAGCCGTTGCTC
>VGPQ01000307.1 GCA_016882555.1 Cyanobacteria bacterium M_surface_7_m2_040 | reverse complement strand
AGGAAGGGGCCCAGAGCTTCATCGGCCTGCGCATCAAGGCCAAGGTTCAACTGGAGCTCACCGAAGAGCTGGAGCAGCGGCGGCTGCGTTTCGTGATGGTGAAAGGCGATTTCCGCCGCTTTGAAGGCGCCTGGCAGATCGGCCATGACGCCAGGGGCACCACCCTGCTCTACGAACTCACCGTTCAGGGCTGTGTGGGCATGCCCATCGGCCTGATCGAGCAGCGGCTGCGCGAAGACCTGGCCGCCAACCTGCGCGCCGTGCAGCAGGAAGCGCTGCGGAGAGCCGCTGCCGCCGGCTGATCACCGGAGCGCCTAGCTGCAGCTGCGCTTGGCACGGTTGGGCAATACCCCCAAGGGGATTCGAACCCCTGTCGCCTCCGTGAAAGGGAGGTGTCCTAGGCCTCTAGACGATGGGGGCGAGGCCGCAGCGTGGTGGGCCAATCAAGCCCGCGCCGCTGGAATGGAACGTACGGGTCAGGGGGACCCTTCGTCAAGGCTGGATGGACGGCTCTGCCCCTGCCAGACCGGAACGGTCACATGGAAGCAGGCTCCTTCCCCCGGCTCGGAGACCACCCAGATGCGACCACCATGCACTTCGGCGATGCGGCGGCACACCGACAGTCCCACCCCGTAGCCGGCGGTGGTGTCGGAGGTCTGGGGCAGCCGCACCCGGTCCTGGAAGATGCGCTGCTGTTCGGATTCCGGAATACCAGGCCCGCTGTCGCAGACGCTCACCTGCACCCACTGGCTGGTGCGGTGCAGCAGGGTCAGCGTCACCTTGCCGCGCTCGGGCGTGTACTTGAGCGCGTTCTCGAGCAGGTTCAACAGCACCTGGCGCATGCGGCGCTGATCGGCAAACACATCCGGCAGATCGGCCGGGATGTCGGTCACCAGCTTCAGCCGCCGCCCCACCCACAGCTTTTCGAGCTCGAGGATCGCCTCGGCCGCCACCTTGCCCAGGGCCAGGCGCTGGGGGTTGAACAGGGCCTCCCAGCGGGTGGTGCCCACCTCCAGCAGGTCTTTCGAGAGGTGCTCGATGTCGTCGAGCCGGCGGGTGAGCACATCGCGGAAGCGGGGCTCGTCGATCTGGCCAAGGTTGTGGCTCTGCAGCGCGAGCTTGGCGGCCGTGAGCGGGGTGCGCAGTTCGTGGGCGACCATGCGCAGCAGGCGCTCCTGCACCCCCAGCCGCTCGATCAGGGTCTCGTTCTCCTGGCGCAGCACCAGCAGCTGATCCTCGAGCTGCAGCTCACGCTGGGTGCGGCTGCCATCGACCTCGGCAGGCCGCAGCGTCATGCCCAGCCCGGTGACCACCTGCATCTGCTGCCAGCGCGGCAGCCAGCTGCGCAGGCGCTGGTTGATGCCATGGCCGGCGAACACCTGCTTGGGCAACGGGGCCAGCTTGATCAGGGCCGGGGTGGCCACCAGCCGGTGCAGCTCAAGCAACTGCGGTTGCTTGGCAGGATCAGCGATCTCAAGGCTGACCTCGAAGCCAAAATCCTCGCTCTGCAGGGCGCCCACCAGCTGCCTGAGGTCGGGGGTGGCCAGGTGGTGGTTGGCGGCCACCAACAGCAGCTTCAGCTCCTGACGGTCGCCATTGAGGCGCTCGCCATCGGTGCTGGGGCTGGGGGCGGAACCGGTCACGCGTCTCACCTTATGGAGATTTGCCTCCGAAACACGGCGTTCCGACACACAACCAGTGGTCGGGCCTGGCATTCATCGCTAGAAAGGAGTGCAGGCTGCGGCTGATTGGCAACCATGGCCTCCATCCATGAACTGAGCCAACGGGTGCCTCCGGTCGTGCACCCCGACAGCGTGCCAGCCAAGAGCCGCATCCGCCTCGACAGCAGCCTGCGCCGCTGGTTTTCGCGCAGCCTCGGCCTGTGGCGCTCACGGCGGTTGTATTTCTTCGCCGATGGCGATGTGCTGCGGGTCGACATGATGCTGCGCATTGAAAGCTTCAGCGAACCGATCGAAGGCGATGCCGCTTACCGCTTCAGCTGGTGGCCGGAACAGGAGTTTGATTTCTTCGAGAAGAAGCCCCGCTTTGTGCCCAACGGCACGATGGAGGCCTATCTGTGCGGCCATCAGCTGCGCCGCAGCCGCGGCTATCTCTGCGGCAGTCCGACCAAGAGCCAGATCCGTCAGGTCGACGAGCACGAACTGGTGTTCGAGTCGCACTACCAGGAGTGGGACATCCTCGAGCACATCCGTCTGGTGGACCAGGACCGCTACCGCGCCCGCTCGATCTACTCCTGGAAGGATGGCGTGCTCGAACTGGCCGAAACCCAACACGAAATCCGGGTAGAAGAGGCCGGCGCGCCGCTGAGCTGAGCCTGCCCTGACCCTGGCCTTGCCCGATGCAGCAGCATGGGTGCACCCAACACACCTTCGGTTCCTTGACCCTGCTGCGCCGTGTTTGCCCCCTGCTGGTGGCGCCCCTGCTGACGTTGCCCTTGCTGATGGCCCCGGGCGCAGCCCTGGCCGCCCCGGCCAGCGAGGCCGAGATGAACCTCTACACGCGCATCGCAGCGGTGAATGTCTGCATCGCCCGCGCTGCCGGAGTCGACTTCGACAAGGCTGTGGGCATTGCTGGCGAAACGATC
>VGPQ01000306.1 GCA_016882555.1 Cyanobacteria bacterium M_surface_7_m2_040 | reverse complement strand
GAGGCTGAGCGAGCGATCCACACCCTGATCGACCCCGCCCTTGAGAAACTGGCTGATCAGCACACGACTGCCAAGGCCAGCAGCCCGCAGGGCCTGGCTGAGCACGCTGGGCACGCTGCCGCGGAACGGGGCCGTGTGCACCTGCAGCAAGCCCTCCGGTTGCGGCACCAGCCGCAGGGCAGGAGCCGCTGCCGCCTGGGGCACCGCATGCAAACCACGCTGGGGCTTGCGTGCATGCCCGGGTCCTCCGGGAAGGCTGGTGGAGGGGCTGGCGGGAAGACTGGCGGTCAATTAGGTGTCCCCAGAAGGCGGCCGCACGGGCGCATGAACCTGAATGTAGCGGGCTCAAGCTGGTTCACAAGCACTGCACACCACCTGTAGTGGCATACAGATGAACCACTGGCCGGACAGCTGTCAAACCGTGTGATTTGCTACAAGCATCTCGGCAGCCGCTCCGTAGTTTCCGGGCATCTGATACGCCCCGATGGTCGGCGCCACCCGCGGGTTCAGCCGCTACCCCAGCACTCCGAGCAGCGGATCCCCCGGTGCGGTCGCCGCCATCGGAGCGGCCGCCCAGGCCAGCCTGACGTTGGTCGAGGTGATCCGCTCACTGGCGGGCAGCAGCGTCGAAACCATTGAGCGGGGCAAAACCATCTTTTTCCCCGGCGATCCGGCCGAGCGGGTCTACCTGATCCGACGCGGCGCCGTGCGCCTCTCGCGGGTCTACGAATCGGGCGAGGAGATCACTGTGGCGCTGTTGCGTGAAAACAGCCTGTTCGGAGTGCTGTCGCTGCTGACCGGGCAACGGTCGGATCGCTTCTATCACGCCATCGCTTTCACACGGGTGGAGATGGTGAGCGCTCCGGCCGGTTCGCTGCGCAAGGCGATCGAAGAGGACGCCAGTGTCGGCCTGTTGCTGCTCCAGGGCCTGTCGTCGCGGATTCTGCAGACCGAAACGATGATCGAGACCCTCACCCACCGCGACATGTCATCGCGGCTGGTGAGCTTTCTGCTGGTGCTCTGCCGCGATTTCGGCGTGCCGGGCAACACCGGCATCACGATCGACCTGCGCCTCTCGCATCAGGCGATCGCCGAAGCGATCGGCTCGACCCGCGTGACGATCACGCGCCTGCTGGGTGACCTTCGCCAGGAAGGCCTGGTGCAGATCGAACGCAAGAAGATCACCGTGTTTGACCCGATCGCCCTGGCCAAGCGGTTCAGCTGAGCCAGCGGCATCACAGGCTTGACGGGGCGCTCTGCAGTGAGGCGGCTCGGCAGAGTTGCGGCTCGGCAGAGATACTGAGGGCTCGCCCTTGGGACTTCCGTGTCGGGCTGGCTGCTGATCCTGGCGCTGCTGCTGCTTGGGGGGGTGCTCTCCACCCTGGGCGATCGCCTTGGCACCCGCGTGGGCAAAGCGCGCCTGAGCCTGATGGGCATGCGACCGCGCAACACGGCGGTGTTGATCACGGTGTTCACCGGCAGTCTGATCAGCGCCATGTCGCTGGGCTTCATGCTGCTGGTGAGCGAGCGGCTGCGGGTTGGCCTGTTTCAGCTGGATCAACTGGAGGAGCGGCTCAAGCAGAGCCGCAGCGCCCTGCAGCGCAGCACTACCGAGCTGGCCACCGCCGAACGGGAACGCAACCAGGCCCGCCAGCGCGCGCAGCAACTGCGCCAGGAACTCGCCCCGCTGCTGGCACAGCGCAACCGACTCGAACGGGAACGGGAGCAACTGACCCGGGAGGTCAACCAACGCGACAGCGAAATCCAGCGCAACCAGGGCGAACTCACGCGGGTGCGCCAGCAGATCGCCACCCGTACCCAGGAGCTCAAAGGGCTGGAGAGCAATCTCATCGCCCTGCGCCGCGGCGATGTGGTGATCAGCAGCGGTCAGCCCCTGTCCACCGCCAAAGTGAAGCTCGAGCGCCCCGAGCAGGCAACCGCCGTGATCAACGCCCTGCTGCAGCAGGCCAACCGCACCGCCTACGCCCGCGTTCTGCCGGGCGAGACGCCCAACCGCCAGCTGCTGCTGGTGCCCCGCAACGACATCACCAAGCTGGAGGCGCTGCTCAAGCAACCCGGAAGCTGGGTGGTGAGCATTCTTTCGGCGGCCAACGTGCTGCGAGGCGAGCGGCAGGTGCTGGGGTTCCCCGACCTGCGCCCCAACCGCAGCGTGGTGCAGGCGGGTGACGTGCTGGCCAGCACCACGATCGAAGCCGATCTGCGCGACCCCAACCAGCTGGCCCGGCGCCTCAATCTGCTGTTGGCCGCCGCCTATGCCCGGGCCCAGCGGCAGGGGACCTTGGTGGACGGCCTGCAGTTTGACGTGTCGCGCCTCAACCAGCTGGTGCAGGACCTGAGCAAACGCCCAGCGGGAGATGTGGTGCAACTGGAAGCGGTCAGCCTCAACAATGCCGACACCCCCGATCCGATCGCGGTGGAGCTGCGCTGGGCCAACAGCACCACCCTGCCCACCCCCGGTCGCAGGACCTGATCGCAGCGCACCGTCTGGCATGAGTCCTTCACCCCTGGCCGCCCTCGACCCCGGCCGCAGCAAATGCGGGCTGGTGCGCAGCGATGCCAGCCGCCAGTGCATCGAGGAGGCCCTGATCCTCAGCCC
>VGPQ01000305.1 GCA_016882555.1 Cyanobacteria bacterium M_surface_7_m2_040 | reverse complement strand
GTGCGGCGGGCGGCGGGCCTGACGGCGACGCAGGTGAATGCCCTGGTTGCCGCGCAGGGCGCCGCAACCGGCAGCGATGCCAGCCACCCCACCAAACCGCTCAAGGAGAACCTGGGCCACACCCGCATGGAGGTGTTGGTGGGCAGCCTCATGGGCCCACTGGTGGCCCTGCCGGGTCTGGTGTGGGTGGGATCCCCCTGGCATCTGGCCAGCAGCTGGGGTCTGGTGACGCCGCTGCCCCTGGGTTAACGGGCATGGCGGCCGGGCTCACCGCCGACCAACAGCAGGCCGAGGCGGCTTTTGTGGCCTGGCTCAACGATCCGGACCGGAGCCGCCCGTTTGTGCTGAGCGGCTATGCCGGCACGGGCAAGACTTTTCTGTCGATGCGCTTTCTGGCCGCCGCCGAAGCGGCCGGCCTGTGCTGGACCGTGGCGGCCCCCACCCACAAGGCGGTGGGGGTGCTGCGCAGCCACCTGGTGGCGGCCGCCCTGAGCCCCACCTGGCACCCGGCCACGATCCACCGGCTGCTGCGGCTCAAGCTGAGGCGCCAGGGGGATCTGGAGCGCTGCGAGGAAACCGCCCAGACCGCCGGCTCCCTGGAGCACCTGGGGCTGGTGCTGATCGATGAGGCCTCGATGGTCGACAGCAGCCTGCTCGACATCAGCCTGCGCTGCGCCCGCAGCTTCGGCACCCGGCTGGTGTTCGTGGGCGACCCGGCGCAGTTGCCGCCGGTGGGGGAGCCGACCAGCCCGGTGTTTGCACTGCAGCGCAGCAGCGGCTGCACGCTGCGCCAGGTGGTGCGGCACCAGGGGCCGGTGCTGCGCCTGGCCACGGGCATTCGCAACGGTGCCCTGCCCTGCCGGCGTCCACCGCCGCTGGCGCCGATCCGCACCGACGGTGGGCAGGTGAGCTGCCTGGCGCCCGAGGCCTGGCTGGACGCTGCTCAGGACGCGCTGCGCCGCAGCGTCGAGCTCGACAACCCCGATCACGCCCGCATCCTCTGCTACACCAACCGCTCGCTGGAGCGACTGGTGCCGATCGCCCGCCGCGCCCTGCACGGGGAGATGGCCGAGCAGCTGCCCGTGCTGCCAGGCGAGGTGCTGATCAGCCGCAGCGCCGTGATGGCACCGGCCTGCACCGCCGGCGAGGAGGCCGCCGAGGCGGTGGCCGAGGAACCCGACATGGTGCTGGGCTCCAACCGCGAGCTGGTGGTGCGCGATGTCGCACCGATCCGCTTTGACCTGGCCGACCTGGGGCTGAGTGCGGCCGATCTGGGGGGGGCCATGGCGGTGCCGGTGATCGAGACCCTCAGCGCCAGCGTGGAGGCCGGCGAGACCCACCTGTGGTTGCGGCTGCAGCCGGCAGTGGGCAGCCGCGGCAGGCAGGTTCTGGATGCCGCCCTGCAGCAGCTGCGCCGGCGCGCCCGCGACGCCACCGCCGAAGGCGCCAAGCAGGACGCCAAAGCGCTCTGGCGGCGCTTCTTCCTGCTGCGGGATGCCTTCGCCTCGCTGGGTCCTGCCGCGGTGCTGACGGTGCACCGCAGCCAGGGCAGCACCTTTGGCGAGGTATTCGTGGATGCCGATGTGTTCTGGCCCCAGGATGACCAGCTGCGCCAGCAACTGGTCTATGTGGCCGTGAGCCGGGCCAGTGCGGCGGTGTGTCTGATGGCGGGCCCGGCCAGCGAGTCGCAGCGGCAGCAGTGGCAGCGCTGGTTCAAGGCGGACTGAACAACCGAGCAGCGCGATCGTCAGGACAGCCGGAGCCCGTCAATCCCCTGCCAGCCCAGGTACACCGCCACCGCCAGCCCCATCACGCCCACCAGGGCATCGCCCCGTTGCAGCATCCATTGCTTGCCCTGCTGGAGGGTGGGCAGCACCCGCTCCTGGCCGAGCAGCACCACCGCCAGCAGCGGCACCAGCAGCAGGGCCGCACTGACCAGGCTGAACAGCAGGGTCAGGCCCAGTTCCTGAATCGGGGCCAGGTGAGCCGCCAGCAGGGTGCCGGCTGATTTGGCAAACAGAAACAGATCGTCGGGGCTGGCCACCTCGAGCAGGGCGCTGAGCAACAGCAGCGGCGGCAGGGCCATCGCGCAGAACTGATCCAGGCGGCTGGCCCAGGCGGGGGTGTGGCCCTTCTCTTCTCGGCTGGTGAGCAGTTCCTTGAGCCCCAGGGCCAGCAGCGCTCCGGCGGCCAGCAGATCCAGGCCGGTGCGGTGGCTGGTGCCCTTGTCCATGGTCAGCAGCAACCCGTGGCCAGCGGTGAGCAGCAGGGTCAACGCCAAGGCCGCCGTCACCATCCAGGCCAGCACCAGCAAGCCTCCGCGCCGCAGCGGATTGGGGCCCAGCAGCAGCAACAGCAGCAGCACGATGTGCAGCGGCGAAAAGCCGATCGCCAGGGCAAAGGCGGCCAGGGGCTCCGCCGCCTGCGGCTGGGTTTCGGCAACGGCTGCCGCAAGGGAAAACAACACCACCGGGGTTCGCAGGGCTCAGGCGAGCCGTTCATTCCAGCGCAGGATGACGCGCTGCTCGCGCTCGCAACCCAGCACGCTGACCGTGGCGGTCGACAACGCCAGCAGGGCCCCGCCCTGGGCCCCGAGGCCCAGCCAGGTGCCGGCCAGGGCGCGCA
>VGPQ01000304.1 GCA_016882555.1 Cyanobacteria bacterium M_surface_7_m2_040 | reverse complement strand
GCCGATCGCCATCGTGGGGGTGGGCTGCCGCTTCCCGGCTGGGCCAGGGCGCCCCGATGCCGCCAGCCCCGAAGCCTTTTGGCAGCTGCTCACGGGCGGCGTGGATGCGGTGGGGGAGGTGCCTTCCAGCCGCTGGCCGCTCGAGCAGTACTACGACCCCACCCCCGGCACCCCCGGCAAGATGCATTGCCGCCACGGCGGCTTTTTGGCGGCGATCGACCAGTTCGATCCCGCCAGTTTTGGGCTCTCGCCCAAAGAAGCAGCCGCGATGGATCCCCAGCACCGGCTATTGCTGGAGGTGGCGGCCGAGGCGCTGGAGGCGGCCGCCCTGGCCCCTTCGCAGCTGCGCGGCACCCGGGCGGGGGTGTATCTGGGCCTGTGCACGGGCGATTACGCCTGGCGCCAGCTGCGCGGTGAAGCGCCCGATGCGCGCTTCGACATGTATTTCGCCACCGGCACCAGCTTTTCGATGGCGCCCGGCCGCCTGGCCTATGCCCTCGGCCTGCAGGGGCCGGCCCTGGCGGTGGATACGGCCTGCAGCAGCTCGTTGGTGGCGGTGGATCTGGCGGTGCGCAGCCTGCGGGATCGGGTCACCGATCTGGCCCTGGCCGGAGGCGTGAGCCTGCTGCTCAGCCCGGTCAACAGCCTCTGCTTTGCCAAGAGCGGAATGATGGCCAGCGACGGCCATTGCAAAACCTTTGATGCCGCTGCCGATGGCTATGTGCGCGGCGAGGGCTGCGGGGTGGTGGCGCTCAAGCGCCTGGCCGATGCTGTGGCTGCCGGTGATCCGATCTGGGCGGTGCTGCGCGGCAGCGGCGTCAACCAAGATGGCGCCAGTGCCGGTCTCACGGTGCCCAATGGCGAGGCCCAGGCCCAGCTGATCCGCAGCACGCTCGAGCAGGCCCAGCTCGATGGCGATGGCATCGATGTGCTCGAGGCCCACGGCACCGGCACGCCCCTGGGCGATCCGATCGAGCTCAAGGCCCTGGCCCCCATCTACGGCCGTGCTGCTCGCCCGGCTCCGCTGCTGCTGGGCTCGGTCAAAACCAACCTGGGCCACCTGGAAGGGGCGGCCGGTATCGCCGGTTTGATCAAGGCGGTGCTGATGGTGCAGCGGGGCCAGGTGCCGCCCCATCTGCACCTGCGCCAGCCCACACCGTTTGTGCCCTGGGACCAGTGGGCGATGACGATTCCCACCGCCCTGACCCCTTGGCCCCAGAGCGGCCGGCCCCGCCGGGCGGCGGTGAGCTCGTTTGGTTTCAGCGGCACCAATGCCCACGTGATCGTGGAGCAGGCCCCGGTCGAGGCTGCCCTGCCCTGGCCCGCCAGTGGTGACGATTGGCTGTTGCTCTCGGCTCGCACCCCCGAGGCCTTGGAGCAGCTCAGCGTCCACATGGCCGCGTGGCTGGAGCAGCAAAACGAGCAGGCCTGGGGCACGATCTGTGCCAGCAGCCGCGCCTCGCGCAGCAGCGGTCGTTGCCGCCTGGCTGTGCAGTGCTCCAGCCCTGCCGCCGCCGCCGCTGCTCTGCGGGCCGGCGCGGGGTTGCGGGGTGAAGCCACGGCCCAGGAGCCGCGTTTGGCCTGGCAGCTGGCTGATGGCGCTGCGCTTGAGCCTTCGCAGCAGGCCCTGCAGGCCTGGGCCGCCTGCGCCGTTGTGCCCACCGCTCTGGTGCACGGCCCTGCCGCACCCAGCTGGCTGGGTGAGCTGGTGGGCAACCCGCCCCAGCTGCGCCTGGCCGCGAGCCTCGAGGCCTTGCAGGAGCACGGTTACAGCGTGAGCCTGCCGCTGGAGCCCCCCAGCCTCAGCGAGGCTGTGCGGCTGTGGCTGGCGGGGGCTGCTCCTGGCTGGAGCCGCTTTGCGCCGCCGGCCCCCTGGCCGCGGCAGGTGCTGCCCACCACCCCCCTGGTGCGCACGCGCTGCTGGGTGGAAGAAGACGATGCCGCCAGCCTGCCCTCGCCGCTGGATCTGGAGCGCTGCTGGCAAGCGCTCACCAGCTCGCCTGCGGCGCCCATGGGTGGCGAGCTGATGCGGGTGGCCAGCGCCGAGCTGGCGGCGCCGCCGGCGCTTGATGAAGCCTTTTGGGAGCGTTGGCTGCCGCGGCTGCAGCAGGGGTTGCAGGCCGCGGGTCCCGTGCATTGGGTGCTCGAGGCCGATGCACGGGCGGCCGGGCCCCAGGCCCAGGCGATCGCGGCGCTGCTGCGCACCTGGCTGCGGGAGGCCGGTGCGGCGGCGGGAGCCCTGCTGTGGGCTGGGCCCGATGGCCGTGATCTGAGCCTGTTGCAGCAGGCGGGTGCACCGCCGCCGGGGGCCGAGTGGCGCTGGAGCAAGCAGGCAGGCTGCGTCGAAGCGGCCCAGCTCGTTGCCCCAGATTCCCAGCGGTTTGCTTCGGCGGCCGTGGCGATCCAGCCTGTGGCCACCTATCTGATCACCGGAGGTTTGGGGGCCCTGGGCCTGGCCACAGCCCTCTGGCTGGCCCAGCGGGGCGCGCGCCATCTGGTGCTGGTGGCGCGCCGCAGCCCAGCTGAAGCTCAGGCGGCCGCCATTGCCGATCTCGAGGCGATGGGTTGCCGGGTGGATGTGGAATCCCTCGATGTGGCCGATCCGGCAGCGGTGCGCAGCCTGCTG
>VGPQ01000303.1 GCA_016882555.1 Cyanobacteria bacterium M_surface_7_m2_040 | reverse complement strand
CCTGGCCGCTGCTGCCTGAATCGAGGTCCCGGTAGAAATCTGCGATGCAGTACCGGTTTCCGCTGCGCTGTCGGGGCAGCTGGAACCGCCCCAGGGCGGTTCCGGGGTCGACCGGATCGAACACGACGACCGCATTGCCCTGGCGGCCGCAGGGAAAGTATCCATAGGCCACCCGTGGAGTCAGCAGCTGCTCTGCAATGCAGCGCTCCATCCACTGCTGCAGCACCGGCTCGGCTTTCTCAGCCAACATCGCTTCATAGTCGCTGCGTGTTTGCTGCTGGCTCTTGCGCAGTTGCCATTGGCCGGCAAACAGCGCATTGCGGTCGAGGTAGGCGAACACCTCGGCCAGCTCGATCGTCGATTCATCGAGCACCTGGCTACCCAAAAACGGTGGGATGAGCGCGGGCTCTTCCGGCACGGCCGCGGAACGGCTGTCGTCGCTTGCCAGGACTGCGACCGGCTCGGATTCAACCCCGCTCTCCCTGCCCTGGGGAGGGTCGCTGTGGGGTTGGGCTGACGGCTCCTGATCGCCGTCGGCGCCGGCGGTGAGGCCGAGTCCCTCAGGGATAGCGCCAAGGAATCCGGCTTGGTCATCCCACTCGCCGGCCTGCTTGGCCTCCATGAGCGCATCCATGAAGCGCAGATCCGCAAAGGCGTCGCGGCCGTAGATCACCTGGCCGCGGTAGGCGGCACGGCAGTCGCCGTGCACAAAGCGGGGCGTCAGGGCGGCACCGCCCAGGATCACCGGCACGCTGATGCCGGCATCGTTGAAGGCCTCGAGGTTGTCCTTCATGAAGGCCGTCGATTTCACCAGCAGACCACTCATGGCGATGCAGTCGGCGTGATGCTGCTGCTGGGCTTCGACAATCGCTTCGCAGCTCTGCTTGATGCCGAGGTTGATCACCTCATAGCCGTTGTTGGTGAGGATGATGTCGACCAGGTTTTTGCCGATGTCGTGCACATCGCCCTTGACCGTGGCGATCAAAAACTTGCCCTTGCTGTTGCTCTGCGTGGTGCCATCGGCGGCCTCCAGCTTCTCCATGTGGGGCTCGAGCTGGGCCACCGCCGCCTTCATGGTCTCGGCGCTCTGCAGCACGAAGGGCAGCTGCATCTGGCCGCTGCCGAACAGCTCGCCCACCACCTTCATGCCATCGAGCAGGAAGGTGTTGATGATCTGCAGGGGTGGATAGGTCTGGAGAGCCTCCTCCAGGGCCGCCTCCAGGCCGATGCGCTCGCCATCGATGATGTGCTGCTTGAGCCGATCTTCCAGGGGTAGATCGGCCAGCGATGGACCCGAGGCGCGGGCCTCCTTGGCACTGACCCCCTCGAACAGCGTCGTCAGCTCGGTGAGGGGGTCGTAGACGCAGATGTCGCCCTCAAACCGCCGTGCGTCGTTGATCAGATCGCGGCAGACCTGCTGGTGCTCCTCGCTGATCTTGGCCAGGGGCAGGATCTTGGCGGGGCTGACGATCGCGGCGTCCATGCCGGCCTGGCAGCACTCGTGCAGAAACACGCTGTTCAGCACGATGCGCGCCGCCGGCGACAGGCCGAAGCTGACGTTGCTGACCCCCAGCACCACATGCACCCCGGGCAGGTTCTGGCGGATCAGACGGATCGCCTCGATCGTGGCGGCGCCATTGCGGCGATCCTCCTCGATGCCGGTGGAGATCGGCAGGGCCAGAGGGTCGTAGAAGAGTTCGCGGGCGGGGATGCCGAATTCGAGCGCGTCGCGATAGGCCCGCTGGGCGATGGCGAATTTCTTCTCAGCCGTGCGGGCCATGCCCTCCTCGTCGATGGTGCCCACCACCACACCGGCGCCATAGGCCCTGGCCAGCTCCAGCACCTTGAAGAAGCGCTCCGGACCGTCTTCGTAGTTGGTGGAATTGAGGATGCACTTGCCCCCGGCCACCTTGAGGCCCGCCTCCATCTTCTGCCACTCGGTGGAGTCGAGCATCAGCGGCAGATTGACGTTGGTGACCAGACGGCTCACCAGCTCGCGCATGTCGCGCTCGCCATCACGACCGACGTAGTCGACGTTGACGTCCAGCACGTGGGCGTTCTCCTTGACCTGGCCGCGGGCCACGGCCACCAGTCCGTCCCAGTCTTCCTCGGCCAGCAGCTCGCGCACCTTCTTGGAGCCGCTGGCATTGAGCCGCTCGCCGATGATCAGGAACGAGTTGTCCTGCAGGTACGGCGTGGTGCCGTAGATCGAACTGGCGGCAGGCTCATACTGGAGTGACGGGCGTGGATCGGCGGGCAGGGCGTGACTGGCGGCCGGGGCTTGGTCGGATCGCGCAGATTCGGCCGTACTGGGCAGCGCCCGCACGGCCCGCGCTGCCGGATGCAGCTCGACTGAGAGCTCTACCAACGCCCCGATGTGGGCCGGCGTGGTACCGCAGCAACCTCCGATCACCTGCACGCCCAGGTCTTCGACGAAGTGCATCAGCTGCATCTTCATCTCGGTGGGGGTAAGCCGGTAATGGGCCACCCCGCCCACGTTTTCCGGCAGACCCGCATTGGGGATGCAGCTCACCACAAAGGGGCTGTGGGCGCTGAGGTAGCGGATGTGCTCCTTCATCTGCTCCGGCCCGGTGGCGCAGTTGAGGCCGAGCACGGCGATCGGGAACGGCTCGAG
>VGPQ01000302.1 GCA_016882555.1 Cyanobacteria bacterium M_surface_7_m2_040 | reverse complement strand
GGCCTGCGGGGGGCCGTGCCGCTGGCGCTGTCTTACACCGTGGTGCATGCCCTGCCTCGGCTGCCCAGCCTCTCCGAGGTCCAGGTCGAGGCGGTGGGCCAGGCCGTCGAAAACCTGATTTTTGTGGTCGTGGGCACCAACCTCTGCCTGCAGGGGTTCAGCCTGCCGAAGCTCTGCCGCAGGCTGGGGTTCAGTGGCAATCCTGCCCACTGAGCCGCACCCCTGCAGGGGTGCGGCCATCGAAGTGGATCTCAGCCAGGGACTGCACCAGGTGGCTCCCCGGTGGCCACGCCAATGCCATGGAGTCCTGAGCAGGACGATCACGGGGCAGCAACACGTGCACGCGACATCCCGCTGCCGCTGCTGAGCAGGCACCGGCCAGGGAATCTTCAAAGGCCCAGCAGCTCCTGGGGTCGACCCCCAGACGACGGGCTGCCAGCCGATAGGGATCCGGCTCCGGCTTGCCCGCAACCAGCTCGGGGTCATCCCCATGGACCCGCAGCGCAATGGCAGCCAACCAGGGGTGGGGCAACGCCTTGAGGGCCACGGCCGAGCGGCTGCTGCTGGTGACCAGAGCCATCGGGATCGCTTGCCCCTGGCAGCGGGCCAGCAACTCCGGCGCCCCCGGCATCGGCAGTGCCTGCGGCAACAGGACCTCGGCAATGGGCTGGCGCACGGCCAGCAGCGCCTCCAGCGAAGGCACGCCCAGCCCAGCGGCGGCGATCCACTGGCGCACTTGCTCGGCGCAGTCAAAGCGCCGGCGACCCCGCAGGGCCAGCAGCTGGTCCGGCGTCAGGGCCAACCCGAAGTGACGGGCTGCCTGCATCCAGGCCTCGCTGTGCAGCGGCTCGGTGTCGAGCAGCAGCCCATCGAGATCAAACAGACAGGCGGCAGGAGCATCCATGGGCCCATCCTCTCAACGGACAGTTGAACATGCGTGTCACTGTCGGGCGTCAGCCCAGGGCAGCTGGCTTGAATGCCCGCAATGCCAGCGATGTGGCCCCGTGTCTGAGACGACGATCGAATCGGTGCTGCAGGAGCAGCGCCTGTTTGAACCGCCTGCCGAGCTGGCGGCCGCTGCCCGCATTGGCTCGATGGCGGCCTACCGCGAGCTGGCGGCGCGGGCCGAAGCCGACCCCGACGGCTTCTGGGGCGATCTGGCCCGCAGCGAACTGCACTGGTTCGAACCGTTTCACACCGTCCTCGACTGGAGCAACCCACCGTTTGCGCGCTGGTTCGAAGGCGGGACCACCAACCTGAGCTTCAACTGCCTGGACCGGCATCTGCACGGGCCACGGGCCGACAAGATCGCCCTGATCTGGGAGGGTGAACCCGGTGACACCCGGACCTTCACCTACCGCCAGCTGCACGCCGAGGTTTGCAAGGCGGCCAACGCGCTCAAGGCCCTGGGCATCGGCAAGGGCGACCTGGTGGCCCTCTACATGCCGATGATCCCCGAAGCGGCGATCGCGATGCTGGCCTGCGCCCGCATCGGCGCCCCACACTCGGTGGTGTTTGGCGGATTTTCGGCCGACGCCCTGCGCGACCGGCTGATCGATGGGGCCGCCAAGGCGGTGATCACCGCCGACGGCGGCTTCCGCAAGGACCACCCCGTGCCGCTGAAGCCTGCGGTCGATGAAGCCCTGGATTCCAATGGCGGTGCCCCCAGCGTCGAGCACGTGCTGGTGGTCAAGCGCATCCAGTCGGACTGTGCCATGACCAGCGGCCGCGACCACTGGTGGCATGAGCTGGTCGACGGCCAAAGCGCGGATTGCGCGGCCGAGCCGATGGCCAGCGAGGACCGCCTGTTTGTGCTCTACACCTCAGGCTCCACCGGCAAGCCCAAGGGGGTGGTGCACACCACCGCCGGCTACAACCTCTGGGCCCACCTGACGTTTCAGTGGATCTTCGACATCCGCGAGGACGACATCCACTGGTGCACCGCCGATGTGGGCTGGATCACCGGCCACAGCTACATCGTCTACGGGCCGCTGTCGAACGGCGCCACGACTGTCATGTACGAGGGGGCGCCGCGCCCCAGCAAGCCCGGCGCCTTCTGGGAGGTGATCCAGAAGCACCGCTGCACGATCTTCTACACCGCCCCCACGGCGATTCGGGCGTTCATGAAGAGCGGCCGCGCCGTACCTGACCAGTACGACATGGGCAGCCTGCGGATCCTGGGCACCGTGGGCGAGCCGATCAACCCCGAAGCCTGGATGTGGTACCGCGACGTGATCGGCGGCGATCGCTGCCCGGTCGTCGACACCTGGTGGCAGACCGAGACCGGCGGCGTGATGATCAGCCCCCTGCCAGGCGCCACGCCCACCAAGCCGGGCTCCTGCACCCTGCCGCTGCCGGGCATCTCCGCCGACATCGTCGACAAGGCGGGCAACAGCCAAGGGGCCGATCAGGGCGGCTACCTGGCGGTGCGGCGCCCCTGGCCGGGAATGATGCGCACGGTGCATGGCGATCCCGAGCGCTTCCGCAAGAGCTACTGGGAGGAGGTGCGCCCCGCTGACGGCTCGCACCTCTATTTCGCGGGGGATGGCGCCCGCCGCGACGCCGATGGCTACTTCTGGGTGATGGGCCGCGTCGATGACGTCATCAACGTCAGCGGCCATCGCCTCGGCACCATG